>QMLA01000136.1 GCA_003646585.1 Deltaproteobacteria bacterium
AGGACCTTCCTCACCAAAACCCTCGCTGCCTCCTCATACGACCTCCTTACTTCGTGATATATTTTGCCCACGGCTGCCCTGCCTAACCCTCCTTCCCCAGGGTGGTACGATCTCCATACCCATGCACCCCGCAAAAAGGGGAGTTCCTTGACAAACTGCGGATTTTATGCTTGTGGAGGTTCCGCCGCTGGGGTGATAAAGCTCAAGCTGTCCGATTTCCTTGCCGAGACGAGCATTGAGTGAAAGATGGAAGTCCTTGGGGTCTGGATCCCAGAGGAGGACCTTGAACTTTCGGCCCTCATCACCTTTAAGGCCAACCTCATAGTGCTTGCATCGATAGCGCTTCTTTCCACAACGTCCATCTTCTCCCTGGTTCATGCATTGCGCCATCTGAGGTTTCCGGATAAGTTTGTGCAGATCTTCTTTTTCTGTTTCAGATACCTGCACGTTATGGAAAGGGAGCTGCTTAAGCTGCTTCAGGCCATGAAGGTCAGGGGCTTTCAGCCCAAAAACGATCTTCATACCTACCGCAGTTACGGGTATCTGGTGGGATCCCTCCTTAAGGCTTTTGACCGCTCCGAGAGGGTGTACAAGGCCATGATCTGCAGGGGATTTGAAGGGAAGTTCTGGATGCTCGATCACTTCCGCATGAAAAGGGGGAGATTATCTGGTCCTTTCCTTGATGCTTTTTGGTGCGCATTGATTGGGATGTACCAATGGTTCTGATAAGGCTTGAGGGGTCCGCTTCGGATATGACAGCCGGGAGGTGCTAAAGGGCGTGGTATTACCGGTCCCAACGGTTCGGGCAAGACCCCCCTTTTGCACCTCATAGTGGGGCTCCTCAAGCCCAGGGGAGGGTGCCCGAGGTGCACCGAGGAAGACTTCAAAGAGGTGAGGAGCAAGGTGGGTCTGCTCTTTCAGGATCCGGACGATCAGCTCTTCTGCCCCCACGGTTATCGAGGATGTGGCCTTCGGCCCCCTGAATTTGGGGATGAAGGGACCCGAGGCAAAGGCCCTGGCAAGGGAGATCCTAAAGGATGGGACTTGGGGAACTCGAGAACAGGCCCATCCATACCCTTTCGGGTGGGGAAAAGAGGCTGGTGTCCCTCGCTTCCGTCCTGGCCATGGAGCCCGAAATCCTGCTTCTGGACGAGCCCACCTCGGGGCTTGATGAGGAGACGCGCGAGAAGGTACTTCGGATCCTAGACGAATCAGTTGAGACTTACATCTTGGTGAGCTACGATCGCGAATCCTTCAACGAGCCACCACTTCCCTTTACCGCCTGAATTCGGGAAGGCTCCACCGCTTGAGATAGCCTCACTGGCCCCTGAACTCGGGCTTTCGCTTCTCCAGGAAGGCCTTCATTCCCTCCTTCTGATCCTGGGTGGAGAAGAGGTTTGCCCAGGCCTCGATCTCCATGGCCTCCCCCTGGCGCAGGCCTCCCTCGAGACCTTCGTTGACCAGTTCCTTGGACGCCTTTACCGCGATCGGGCCATTTTGGGCGATCCTCCGGGCCAGGGCCTTGGCCTCCTCCAGGAGCTTGCCGGGTTCACAGACGCGGTTCACTATCCCGAGTTCGTAGGCCCTCTTGGCGTCCACCATCTCGCCGGTGAAGATCAGCTCCTTGGCCCGGGCCTTCCCTATCAGGCGCGGCAGCCTCTGCGTCCCACCAAATCCAGGGCTTATCCCCAAGGTGACCTCGGGCAGTCCCAGCCTGGCGTTCTCCGAGGCCAAGATTATGTCGCAGGCTAGGGCCAGTTCGAGGCCTCCTCCGAGGGCATAGCCATTCACGGCGGCTATCACCGGCCAGGGGAATTCCTCGATCATCCTGAGGGTCTCGTGACCAAGGCGGGAAAACTCAAGGGCCTCCTTGGCGTCCATGTTGGCCATCTCGGAGATGTCGGCCCCGGCTATGAAGGCCTTCTCCCCTTCCCCCGTTATGATGAGGACCCTCAATTGCGGGTCCTCCGCGAGTTCCCTTAATGCCCCCTGCAGTTCCAAAAGGGTCGCCCTGTTTAGGGCGTTGAGGACCTTGGGTCTGTTGATCTTAAGGATGGCAATGTTGCCTTCCTTTTCCACCTTGAGACCTTCATAGGCCATCTTCATCCCTCCCTCTCGACGATCATGGCCATCCCTTGACCGCCACCTATGCACATGGTGGCCAGTCCCCAGCGGGCCTTGCGGCGCCTCATCTCATAAAGGAGGGTCACCATCACCCTCGCCCCCGTGCAACCTATGGGGTGACCCAGGGAGATACCGCTTCCGTGCACATTGGTGTTCTCGAGGCTCAGCCCCAGTTCCCTCATACAGGCTATGGCCTGAGCAGCAAAGGCCTCGTTGAGTTCCACGAGGTCGATGTCCTTGATCTGCAAGCCCGTCTTCTTCAGCACCTTCCTGACAGCGGGTATCGGGCCAAGGCCCATGTAGGCCGGATCAACGGCTCCCGAAGCCCATGCCCTAATGGTGGCCATCGGTTCAAGGCCCAGCTCCTTTGCCTTTTCCTTTGACATGAGCAGGACCGCTGCCGCCGCATCGTTTATGCCGGAGGCATTGCCGGCCGTAACGGTTCCGTCCTTCTTGAACACCGGCGGAAGCTTCGCCATCTTCTCCAGGCTCGTGTCCATGGGCCTTTCATCGGTGTCAAAGACCAGGGGCTCGCCCTTCCTCTGGGGGACAACCACGGGGACGATCTCCTCTTTGAATACGCCTTCCTTTATAGCCGCACGGGCCCTCTGGTGGCTCAAAAGACCGAGCTTGTCCTGCTCCTCACGGCTTATCCCGTAAAGCTCAGCGATGTTTTCCGCCGTAAATCCCATATGGTACCCGTAAAAGATCTCCCACAGACCGTCCAGGACCATCAGGTCATAAAGCTCCCCCCTGGTGTCCACGTTCATCCTGTACCCCCACCGGGCCTTGGGTAGCCCGTAGGGTACAGCGCTCATGTTTTCCATCCCCCCTGCCACCACGATCTCGGCCTCCCCCGACATGATGGCCTGGGCCCCAAGGGCTATGGCCTTAAGCCCCGATGCGCAGACCTTGTTCACCGTAAAGGCATTGGTCTCCTTGGGAAGGCCGGCATAGATGGTGGCCTGACGCGCAACATTCTGCCCCTGACCCGCCTGAAGGACACACCCCATTATGACCTCATCGATGTGCACGGGCTTAAACCCCTCATCCCAGTCATAATACTGTTTCTCCAGCTCGGTGATGCCCTTTCCCTTAAGGGGATCAGGGGCAACCTCCAAGACCTCCTCCGAGGGTACGGGCCTCAACCCCACCCTCCTCAACACCTCCTTTATCACCGTGCTGCCCAACTTCACCACCGATACATCCCTCAAACTCCCCCCAAAGGTTCCTATGGCCGTCCTCACACCACTGACGATGACCACTTCCCTCATTGGCCTCGCTCCTTATTTAAGAAATTTTTCACAATTTTATGGAACAAATAAAAAATGGTGCCGAAGGGGGGACTCGAACCCCCACGGGCTTACGCCCACCACCCCCTCAAGATGGCGTGTCTACCAATTCCACCACTTCGGCAGCCTTTCTATTAAATACATAACTTCGCGAAAACTTTCAAGATCCTTCGGCCCTCCGGTGCCTTTTGATGGCCTTTAGGATCCTTAGGGCCGTTTCCCTCAAAGGTTTATCCCGTAGGGGTGAGAGGACCCTTTTGGCCTCCTCGGGGGCGATTTCCACCTCGGGTTGGTCCTGAGGTTTGTCCCTCTCGGGTATTTCCCCGATCCTGAAGCGTATATCCCTTATGCACCTTGATCCGAGTTCCGAGTTCATCTTCTCCTTTATGGTCTCCTTGAGCATCTGGAGTTCCGCCATCCAGTGAGGGCCAGTGCAGATTACCCTGAGGATGCCCCTGCGGAGGGAGTAGGGGATTGCATTTTTGCAGATGGTCTCCCCCACGGCCCTCCTCCAGGCCTCTTCGATCTTGCGATTCTTAAGCTCTAAGGAGAACCCCACCTCCCTGGAGAGCTTTTCCAGGATGTCCTTCAAGGGAACGGGCATGGCGTCTCCTTTCGATACCTTCTCTGGGCCTCCAGGTAGAGG
>QMLA01000137.1 GCA_003646585.1 Deltaproteobacteria bacterium
CCGATGAGGGTCGCCTGTGGTAAAAGTCCCCTTTTGCGCGCCACCCTGAGGGTTGGCAGGGAATCGGGTTCAAGCCCAAGGGCTTCCACAACGACCCTGTCCAGGGCCAGTGGATCGGCAGAGGCCAGGATTCGTCCTACAAATCGCGGATTGCCCGAGGTCGGTCCGTTCCCCTCCATACCCCAGATGGCATCCAGGACCGTCAGAGACGGTTTGATCAAAAGGGAGATCTCGAGGAGCAGGGCCGCGAAAAACTCCCTATCGGTTCCGGCTTTCAGGTGCCATGAGGACTTCCTGAAGCCCGGTACGCAGCCGAAGAGGTTTTTGACGCCCAGGGTCAGGAGGGTCATCGAGTGGGTTTTCAGTTTGGGGATGTTGATTATGCAATCGACCTCGAAGACCTCCTTGGCCAGTTCCAGGATCCGGAAGGAGAATTCCGAAGGGGTGTGGACGGTAACCGCTCGATCGAGGTTCAGAAGTTCGGCCCCTGTCCCTTTGGCCACCTCGGCCATGCCCGTCGTCTTGGCCACCAGAATCCAGGGGCCAAGGGAGGGACTGTCGGCTATAACCGGCCGGGCTCCCACATCCCTCACCATCTCCGAAAGGACCCGAACCAGGGCCGGATGGGTGGTTACCCCCTTTTCGGGAGAGGAGGCCCTCAGAAGATTCGGTTTGAGCATGACCCTCTGCCCCGGTTTAACGAAGGCCTCTATACCCCCCAGGGGCTCAAGGACCTCCTCTACGGCCTTCCTGACCTCAGCGAGGGCATAGTCCCTGCAATGGATTGACACTACGGGTATCACGGGTTTACCAACTGCAGGAGGCTTTCCACGATCTTTCCCACCTCTTCCCTCACCCTCTGATCTAGGTCATAAGGGGAAAGCCCCCTTTTGTCGGCCTCGATGATGGATTGCAGAAAGGGCAGGTGTCCGAGCACCTGGATGCCGCTGATCCCCTCTTCTATCAACCTTCGATCTCCCTCCGAGGCCACTTTATTGCCGACCGCAAAGATCCTGCTGATCCCCAGATCAATGGCCATTTGTCTGATCTGCCACGCAGTGGAGATGCTCCTCTGTCCCGGCTCCACCACGACCAAGAAGGCATCCACCCAGCGCGTACTTCCGCGGCTCAGATGTTCGAGCCCCGCTTCCATGTCCACTATGACCGCTTCCCTGCGCCTCACCAGGATGTGGTGGATCAGGGCCTTAAGCAGCGCGCTCTCCGGACAAAAGCAGCCACTGCCGGCCTTTGGGATCCCCCCAAGTACCAGCAGTTTCACCCCGTTTCGCGTTCGGCTGTAAGCATCGGGGATATCGTCAACCTTGGGGTTGAGCTTGAATATCCCTCCAAAGGCACCGGGCTGGGCCCCTGTACGCTCCTGTATCAATTCCTTCATCCGGGCAAGGGGGATGAGGCCTTTGAGGTCCTCTTCGGTGAATCCCAGAGCCGAAGCGAGGTTGGCATCGGGATCGGCATCTATGGCCAGGACCTTATAGCCTTGGTCGGCCAGATACCTGGCCATTGTCCCCGCTAAGGTGGTCTTGCCCACTCCTCCCTTTCCCGCAACGGCGATCTTCATTCCTTCCCTGCCATTTTAGCCATAAACTCCCTCTTTACCAACTCGATTTCCCCCTCACGGCCCTCGACCTCTCCTCTGACCCTTGCCTGCAGCAACCTCCTCAATATCTGCTGGTAGTGGGGACCTGGTGGTATGCCCAGGGCCTGAAGATCCCTTCCCTTGAGTTCGGGCCTTAGGTGGCGACTCCTGGATATGAAATCCGCCAGAAGGCGCTGCCTCTCCTTCCCTTCACAGAGGACCATCAGATAAAGGAGTATTTCCAGGCAGAAGGGTTCCAAGAGCTCGAATACCGCCCAGCGATCCATCTGGGGTCTCAATCTCCACAGGGCCTTCTGGGCTTCCCTCCGCTCATCGGTGAGCCTCTTCCTCAGGGTTCCCTGTATCCTCAGCCTTTCCAGCAATTCGGCCCTTTCGGCTTCCCCGAGTTCCTCGGTCAAAGAAAGCAGGTAGACGGTGGACTGATCGACCTCTTCGGGCAAAAACAGGAGTCTGTACCAGTTCAGTACCTCGGCAGTCCTGGAGAGAAGCTTCCTGATCCTGGGGGCGAGGGAAAGTTTCGGGTGGAAGACCTTCAACAGGCCAAAATCCTCCATCCTGATGAGGACCTTTAAAGGATCCTCCTCCTTCAGGATCAGCCTCAGCTCCAGAAACAGCCGGTGTCCACTTAACCTATCCACAAAGCCCGAAGAGATCGCCGCCTTCATGAGGGATTCGGTTTGGCGGCCCAGTTTGAACCCGAAACGGCTTTCAAACCTGAGGGCCCTGAAGATCCTGGAGGGGTCCTCCACGAAGCTCAGTCCGTGTAACACCCTTATGACCTTTTCCTTCAGATCCCGCTGCCCTCCGAAGAAATCTATGAGTTCTCCGAAAGAGGAAGGGTTGAGATCTATGGCCAGGGTGTTGATGGTGAAGTCCCTCCGATAAAGGTCCATCTTCAAGGAACTCCTCTCCACACGGGGAGGTGAGGCGGGCTGGGGGTAATATTCGAGCCTTGCTGTGGCCACATCAATCCGGAACCTGTCCCCGAAGGAGAGGATCGCAGTGCCCATGGGTTTGTGGACCTTGGGGGTGACCCCGAGTTTTTCGCCCATGGCCTCGGCAAAGGAAATGCCATCGCCCTCGATCACCACATCCAGATCCAGGTTCTCCCGGCCGAGGAAGAGATCCCTTACGAACCCTCCGACCAGGTAGGCCTTCATCTCCATCTCATCGGCGGTCTTGCCCATCTCCCTGAGGAGCTCGAGGAGTTCCCCTGGAAGCCTTTCCTCGAGCAATGCCTTGACGTTCCTCCTTTTGGACCCCGAACCCCTCGGTTCAAGGGGAGGCGTCATGGTGTAAAGGGCCCTTAAGAGATCACTCTTGGTTATCCCTCCCAATAGCTTCCCATCCCTTACCACGGGCAGGAGCCTTTGATTGCCACTTACAATGTGCTCATAGACTTCAAAAAGCGGGGCATCGGGGTTGACCTTTGGGACATCCCGTCTCATGAAATCGCCAACGGCCCTTGACCCAAGGCCATGGAGGACGCCCTTCTCCACATCCTCCCATGTCACAAGGCCCAGGAATTTCCCATCGGCTGTAACGGGCAATATCCCCAGGCCGTACCTCTGCATGATCTGGTGGGCTTCCTTTATGGTCGTCACCGGCGAAATGGTCTTTAAAGGGGTGGTCATCATGTCCTTGGCCACCAGCTTTGGCTTTATAATCCGCGGGAGGAGCCCGAGGAGTTTGTCCTTGGCCTCATGCAAGGTCATGTCTTTGATGGTCGCAGAGGCGGCTGTGGGATGTCCCCCGCCACCGAATTCCATTGCCACCTTGCTCACATCCAGTTCGTCGACCTTTGATCGGGCCACAAGGAGGATCCTGTCTCCCATCCTCAAAAGGGCGAACAATCCATCGGGCATTTCCATCGCCCGGAGTTTATGGACCAGGAAGGCGGCATCCTGCAAATACTCCTCCGAGGAGGCCACAGTGACGAGGATGTCCAGCCCGTGGATGTTATAGCGCTCGGCATTCTCGAGCATCTGGTTGAGGAACATGACCTGCTCAGAGGTCATCTCCCGTGACATTATCTCGGTGACCACCTTCAGGTCAGCTCCAAGGGCCAGGAGATAGGAGGCAGCCTCCAGGTCCTGCGGGGTGGTCGAAGGGAAGGTGAAGGAACCGGTATCCTCGTATATCCCAAGGAGCATGACCGTGGCCTCCTCGGGGGAGGGTTCCAGGCCCCGTTGCCTCAGCAAGCGGGTCATAATCGTGGTGTTGGCTCCCCTTTGTTCCACGACCTCCAGATCGCCGCTGAAATCATCCCCTGAGGGAGGATGATGGTCATAGATGTGGACCTCGACCTCGGGGCGGTCCAAAAGCTGCGAGAAGCCGCCGATGCGCGACCTCTGGCGCGTATCCACGACTATAAGACGCCTTACCTCCTCCAGCTGGACGTCCTTCATCCGTTTCACATTGAGCATGTAAAGG
>QMLA01000138.1 GCA_003646585.1 Deltaproteobacteria bacterium
CCTCAACGGCACATCCAACTACATCCTCTCCAAGATGACCGAAGAGGGGATGGATTACGAGAGCGCCCTGAGGGAGGCCCAGAGGCTGGGTTATGCCGAGGCGGACCCGAGCCTGGACGTCGATGGATTCGATGCCGCCCACAAGCTCACGCTCTTGGCCTCCCTGGCCTTCGGGAGCTGGGTGGATTTCGGGAGGGTCTACGTGGAAGGCATAAGGAATATCAGTCCCATCGACATAGAGTTTGCCCGCGAGTTCGGGTACCGGATCAAGCTCTTGGCCATCGCCAAGGAAGATCCCGAAGGGGTCCAGCTCCGGGTCCACCCGACCATGATCCCCGAGGAGCACCTCTTGGCAAGGGTCAATGGGGTTCTTAACGCCGTTTATGTGCTGGGGGACGCAATAGGCCCCTTGCTCCTTTATGGACAGGGGGCCGGTTCCCTGCCCACGGCAAGTGCCGTGATCAGCGACCTGAGCGATGTAGTCAAGGGGAGGAATTTGCTGCCCCAATTTTCCGAAGGGGCCGTGAAGACAAAGGAGATCGAGGAACTCCGCTGTGTTTATTATCTGCGCTTTTCGGCCATCGATCGCCCCGGGGTCCTCTCCAAGATCTCGGGCATCTTGGGCAAAAACGACATAAGCATAGCCTCGGTCATCCAGAAGGGCCGTACGCGAAAGGGGGCCGTCCCCATCGTCATGATCACCCATGAGGCGGTGGAGCGCAACATCCGCCGGGCCTTGGAGGAAATCGACACCCTGGATGTTATAAGGGATTCCACAAAATTCATACGGGCCGAATCCCTCAAGATCTGATCAGAATTTAACAACCCCCTTCCCCTTCCGGTCAAGCGTTGACCTCCACCAAGAGGGCCGGTACCATCCTAAGGGAGGCGGGCAATGGCAAAGACGGGCATCTTCTTCCACCCGATTATGGGCCAGCGCAACTGGCCCGTGATAGGGAACAAATACCAAGGGTTCCCCGAGGCCTTCGGTGATCTCCTGAAGGAGGGAGATGTTGTGCTGCTCGAATCACCCGAAGCCCCCCAGGGGCTTCTTGAGGCCTGTCACAGCGAGGATTACCTGAAGGGGGTAAAGGCCTCGTGGTATTGGGAGGGGGCGGTCAGGTCGGTGGGGGGATGTGTGAGGGCAGCAGAGGAGGTCCTGCGGGGGAATCTGAAGAACGCGCTGGTGTTTGCGGTTGCAGCAGGGCATCACGCCTCAAGGGACTTCGGCTGGGGGGGAACTTACCTCTCCTGCTCGGCACCCACCGTGCACAACCTCCGGCAGAAAGGCCTCGCCCAGAGGGTGGCCATCTTGGATACGGATTGCCACCACGGTGATGGAACCCGGAGCTTCTTCCACCAGGACAGGGATACCCTCCATGTGTGTTTTTGTCACATGGATTATGTGAGTCCGGACGGCACCAAAGTGGATGTGGCCATCCCTTACGGCATAAAGGACGAGGACTACCTCGGAAAGGTGGAGGAGGAGTTCTGCAGGAGGGCCAGGGAGTTCCGCCCCGAGATCATCCTGCACAACTTCGGCCATGACACCTGTGTGGGCGACTATGGCGATAGGGGCTTGAGTCCCTCCTTCTTCCCGAGGCTCGCCCAGAGGATAAAGGATCTGGCCGAGGAGATATGTTCGGGCCGTTATATAGTGATAACCCACGGCGGGGCGAGGAGGGACATAGCCGAGGAGATCTTCCCGGAGATCGCCAGGATCCTCAGGTCATGAAGGTGGCGGCAGTGATCCTTTCCGCAGGAAGGGGCGAGAGGCTCGGTGCGGACATCCCAAAGGGATTCTTGAAATTGGGCGATCGCCCCCTCTTCCTCTATTCCATTATGGCCTTTGATGCCCTAAAGCCCCTGGAAGGGGGGGTGGTGGTCGTGCCGGAGGGATGGGAGGAGGAGGCAGAGGCACACCTCAAATCCTTCCAAAAGCCCTGGAAGGTGGTCGGGGGCGGGGCCACGCGGCAGGAGTCCTCCTTCAGGGGGCTTCTGGCCTTGAGGGACTCCCCTCCGGATTATGTCTTCCTCCACGATGCCGCTCGGCCCTTCGTCAGTTCGGAGCTGCTCGCCCGGCTCCTCGATTGTGCTCCTCAGGCCGTGATCCCCGTCATAAAATCCGTGGATTCCCTTGCCGAGGTCCAAGGACGGTGGGTCCATGGGTTCCTGGACAGGGAGAGGACCTTTTGCGTTCAGACTCCCCAGGGCTTCCCCTACCGGAGGATCCTCGACGCCCATCTCCGGGCCCAGGCCGAGGGGATACGCGATGCCCCTGATGACGCCTCCATCTACCTGCGCTCGGGGGGGAGGGTCAGGATCGTGGAGGGTGACAGGCTCAACTTCAAGATTACCCTGCCTGAGGATTTGGAAAGGGCAAGGGGCATCCTCAATGGAGCTTTTCTGCGCCCCCTTTGAATCCCCCATAGGGACCTTCTGGCTTTTGGGGAACCAAAAGGGATTGGTGTCCCTTAAGCTGTCAGAGGATCCGGTCGAGATGGAGAGGTTCCCCGGTGGGAGACCTCGCCTCAACCCCTCTGTCCTCTCCCGGGCCCTGGAGGAGCTCAGGGATTACTTCAGGGGACAAAGACGCTCCTTCACCGTGCCCCTGTGTCCCCAGGGGACCCCTTTCCAGTTGCGGGTCTGGAATTTTATAAGGACCATACCCTGGGGAGAAACGCGCAGTTACAAGGAGGTGGCCGAGGCCATAGGCTGTCCCAGAGGGGCGAGGGCGGTGGGTTTGGCCTTGAAGGCCAATCCCCTTCCGATCTTCATCCCCTGTCACAGGATCTTGAGGGAGAATGGACAAATCGGGGGCTTTTCGCTGGGGCTGGAGAGGAAGAGGTGGCTCTTAGAACACGAAGGGGTGAGGGTCCGGTGGCCGGGGAGGATCCCAAGGCGAGGATAAGGGAGAGGATCTGGCAGAGGTTCGGTTTCCACGGCCTCATCCCCCCTTTTGAGGGAGTGGGCAAGGCCGCCGAGAGGTTGAGATATCTCCCCGAGTACAGGTCCTCTCGTCGGGTCATGGTACCCCCTGATCAGGCCCAGCTTCAGGTCCGCATAAATGCCCTAATGGATGGCAAGGAGCTGATCGCCGCCTCCCCTGGCCTCAGGGAGGGCTTCTTCCTCATCAGACGGGATCTGGTAAGGCCAAGGGACTGGGCCAGGGCCTTGAGGGGTTCGAACATCGCCCGCTACGGAAGGCCCCTCCCCGTCAAGGAAATTGGCAAGGTGGACCTGCTGGTCACCGGGGCCGTTGCCGTGGGGCTCAACAGCGGGAGGATAGGGAAGGGAAAGGGGTATTTCGATCTCGAGTACATGATCCTCAGGGAGGTGGGGGCAGTCGAAGAGGATACGGTGATCGCGGCGGTGGTGGACGACAGCCAGGTCCTGGAAGAGGTCCCGGTTGCGGAAGGGGATGTCTCGGTGGACATCATCGTGACCCCAACGAGGACCCTTCGACTTGAACACCTGCCGAGGCCCAAGGGGATCCGCTGGGAGAGGGTTCCCATGCGCTTGATCCGGAGGATGAAACCCCTTTGGGAGCTTTACCGCCTTAGGGCTTCAGGATGAGGGATTGCTGCTGGGGCTCCCTGAAGATCTCCAAAGCCCTCAGGAAGATCTCCCTGAGAAGGGCATTGGGACCGAGGGCACTGGGAGGCCTCTCCACATCCAGGGCAGCAGCAAGGGCAACCTCTGCCTTATCCCGCCCCTGGCCCTTGAAAAGGATGAGGGCCAGTTCCTCCAGGGACCTCTTCAACGCCCTCCTCACCCCCTCGGGGAACAGATCCTCAAGGGCCTTGAGGATTATGCCATCGAACCTCTGGGCCTTTTGGGCCTCGGTCAGGGCGAGGGGGCTCTCCGATGCGGTTCGGAATTCCTCATAATGGGGCCTCAATTTCTCCTCCTCCAGGGCCCAAAAGCCGAAAAAGGGCACAATCTCAAAGATCTCACCGATTCTGCCGAGCAACGAAGGGCGATCCCGAACCTCATCCGGGGAGACATGGGCGTAAATTAGGGGAGAGGGACC
>QMLA01000139.1 GCA_003646585.1 Deltaproteobacteria bacterium
CTTCAGGGACGAGAAGAAGGCCGCTGAGGTGTTCCTCGCCCGACCAACAACAACAACGAGGGAAATACCATGAATGACGCAGGCGAGCGCTTCCAAGCCCTCCTTCGCCAACTGTTCCAGTTCGACCTGGCCGACCTGGACTTCGGCATCTATCGCATCATGAACCACAAGCGGCAGGTCATCGAGCGCTGGATAACGGAGGACCTGCCCAAGGCTATCGAACGAGAGCTGCAGCAAGGAGCGTTGGCCGAGATGCGGCAGTCCCAGCAGGCGCTGGAAGAGGCCCGCAAGAAGGTGCTGGAAACCTTAGGCCCGGAGGCCATCGACGCCGAGGGCAACCTGGCCGAGCCGTTCCGCAACACCAACGTGGGCCAGGCGTACCAGGAAGCCCGCGAGCGGGCCGCCCACGCCCGGCCTGCCGATGCCCTGGAGGCCGCCGTCTACAACCACCTGTACACCTTCTTCAGCCGCTACTACCAGGACGGTGACTTCATCTCCAAACGGCGCTATTCCAGGAAGGAGCGTTATGCCATCCCCTACAACGGCGAGGAGGTCTATCTCTACTGGGCCAACCACGACCAGTACTACATCAAAACCGCCGAGCACTTCGCTGACTACACCTGGAAAGCGCCCAACGGCGTGACCGTCCATTTCAAACTCCAGTCCGCCGATGTGGAGCAGAACAACGTGAAGGGCGAAAAGCGCTTCTTCCTGCCCCTGCCGGACGACATCGTCTGGGACGGCGAAACGCGCACCCTGACGGTTACCTTCCAGTACCGCCCGTTGACCAAGCAGGAGGAAACCGCCTACGGAAACAGCAAGCAGCAGGAGAAGATCATCGAAGAGGTTTTGGAGGAAATCCCCAAACGTTTGAAAGGCAATGCCGAAGCCCTAGCCGCGCTGAATACCGAGCGACGCAAAGACGCCAAGGGTAATCCGGTTTCCTACCTGGAGCACCACCTGCGGCAGTACACCGCCCGCAACACCCGCGACTTCTTCATCCACAAGGACCTGCGCGGCTTCCTCTCCCGGGAGCTGGACTTCTACATCAAGAACGAGGTGCTCAACCTGGACGAGCTGGAGGCCGCCGGCGAAGACCTGGCCGAAGGCTGGTTCCAGCTCATGCGGCTGATCAAGCGGGTGGGAGGCCACATCATCGACTTTCTGGCGCAGATTGAGGACTTCCAGAAGACGCTGTGGGAGAAGAAGAAGTTTGTCACCGAGACCTTCTGGTGTATCGCGGTGGGGCACATCCCGGAGGACTTTTACCCGGAGATTGCCGAAAACGAGGCTCAGTGGCAGGAGTGGCGGGAGCTGTTCCGCATCCAAGAAGTGCCGAAGGATATGTTCTCTGGCGATCTGGACACCCAGGAAGGCCGTATTGCCTTCCTCAAGGCCCACCCGGCCCTGGTGCTGGACACCCGCCACTTCTCACAGGACTTCACCGACCGCCTGCTGGCATGCTTTGAGAACCTGGACGAGATGACCGACGGCCTGCTGGTGCACTCCGAGAACTGGCAGGCGCTGAATTTGCTGCAGGAGAAGTACCGGGAGAGGGTGAAGTGCATTTACATCGATCCGCCGTATAACACGGGCGACTCGGAAATACTTTACAAGAATGAGTATCTCTGTCCTCCTGGTTGTCACTCATGCAAAACCGAATTGCTCTCTCTATGCGGTTGCTGTCTGATGATCCCGTTTTGTTCATAGCTATTGATGATTTCGAGATGGCTGACCTTTGTGAATTAGTCGACAAGCATTTTCCCTCCCTCCGCAGAGAGATGATCGTAGTCAATCACCATCCCCAAGGAGGGAAGGCCAAAACGTTGGCGAACACTCATGAATACATGCTTGCCTGCGTCAGTCGATTTAGTGATCGAACCCTTATCGGGCGCATAAGCGAGGATGGTGTCGAACTTCGTCCTTTCAAACGAAGTGGCACCGCCGAAAGCAATTTTCGTTACGGCCGCCCCAATAGCTTCTACGCCATCCTCGTTGATCCTGACACTAAGAAGATCGTGGGTCTCGAGCCTCCACCAGAACGCGACTCAGAGTATCCAAAAGGCAAAACAAAAGAAGGATACATCAGGGTGTATCCACTCGGCGCTAAAGGCGAGGAGCGGGTCTGGCGGAGGTCCTACGAGTCTTGTATTTCCTTAATCCAGGATGGCAAACTACAGTGCAGTAATAACTTCACAATCTATCAACAGGTCCAAGCTGAAGAACGTACTCCTGCTCTATTCAGTAATTGGGTGGGGCCCAGATACAATGCGGGCACCTTCGGAGCCAACCTGTTAGGCGACATTATCGGGGAACACAACCCCTTCTCTTATCCAAAATCGATATATACGGTTGAGGACGCGATTTTCTCGGCGGGAGTAGAAGACAATGCTATCTGCATAGACTACTTCGCCGGCTCTGGTACCACCGGCCACGCGGTCATCAACCTGAACCGCGAGGACGGCGGCCGGCGCAGGTTCATCCTGGTGGAGATGGGCGAGTACTTCGACACGGTGCTCCTGCCGCGCATCAAGAAGGTGACCTTCTCGCCGGAGTGGAAGGCGGGCAAGCCCAAGCGCACGGCCACGCAGAAAGAGTTCGAGCGGGGGCCACGCATCGTCAAGGTGGTCCGCCTGGAGTCCTACGAGGACGCGCTGAACAACATCACCTTTGATGAAAAGAGCGGCCAGCAAACGCTGGAGCTGTTCGGCGACGAGTACCTCTTGCGATACATGCTGCGCTGGGAGTCCAGAAAGAGCGAGACCTTCCTCGACGTGGAGAAGCTACAATCCCCCTTTTCCTACAAGTTGCACATCCACCGCGACGGCGAAACCCGCGAGCAGCCTGTGGACCTGCCCGAAACTTTCAACTACCTGATCGGCCTGGATGTGGAGACGCGACGGGTGTACAACGACGATGGGCGACGCTACCTGATCTACCGCGGGACCACCCGCGAGGGCCGCAAGGTGTGCGTCATCTGGCGGGAGACCCGGGGCTGGACGAAGGAGGATTACCGACGCGACGAGGAGTTCGTCGCCGCCCAGAACCTCACCGAGGGCGCGGACGAGGTGTACGTCAATGGAGATTCCTATATCCCCGGTGCGCGCCCGCTGGAAGGCGTGTTCAAGGCGCGGATGTTTGCGAGTGGGGAGGTGTAGCCATGCCGTTGCCGGTCCACCTCTACAAAGAGGCCATCGCCGACTTCTGTCGCCGCTGGCGCGTTGTCGAGTTCGCGGTTTTCGGATCTGCGCTGCGAGAGGATTTCCGCTCCGACAGCGACGTGGACGTGATGGTCACCTTCGAGCCGGGCGTACAGTGGCCCTTCCAGCAATGGCTGGAGATGATCCGCGAACTGGAAGGCATCTTCGGCCGCAAGGTAGACCTGGTCGAACGGCGCTCGGTTGAGGAGAGCAAGAACTACATCCGTCGGAAACATATTCTGAACCACCTGGAGCGTGTCTATGTGGCGGGATGATGCATATCTCCTCGACATGCTGATCGCCGCGAAGGAGGCCCGCGAGTTCAGCGCAGGTCTCTCCTGGGACGAGTTCCGAAGCAGTTCTCTGCACCAGCACGCGATTGCAAAGGCGCTGGAGAACATCGGCGAAGCGGCGCGCAAGGTCTCAGACGAGACGAAGACAGCCCCGCCCGGAGATCCCGTGGGACCAGATTGTGGCGCTGCGGCACCGGATCGTCCATGATTACTTCCATCTCGATCTGGTGAGGATCTGGGAGATCACACAGGAAGATGTCCCCGCGCTGATCGAGATGCTCGAACCGCTGGTACCGCCGGAGGAGCCATAATGCCCCGACAGTCCCGACGGGCCGGACCCGCTCAAGCGAAAGGCATCCAGCACTATACCAAGCTGGAACACCGGTTGATCCTCCTGGCCTGGCTCAACAGCCTCTTCGGCTACGAGAGCAACAAGGCGCTGCTGGAGGACTGCAAAGAGGTGGACGAGGGCTTCGCCAGCGACGGCCACAGCCATCTCTATCGCCATCTGCTGGCTCGCGGTAGCAA
>QMLA01000140.1 GCA_003646585.1 Deltaproteobacteria bacterium
GAACCTGCCTTCCTCCATCCCCCTCCTTATAAGCAGGGCAAGCCTCTCCATACACCTTCTCCCCCTCTCGATTTGGGGCTTAAAGAATTCCTCGGGAATCACCAGTTCCGGCCTCTTCCTTCGCCCAAACACTAAAATTCTGAAAAAGGCCCTGTTTTCCCGGTAGTAGCCAAAAAAGGTCCTCCCCAAATTCCTCAGGACCTCCACGGGGTCCCCTCCCTCATCTACGACCTTTTCCACCTGCCTGAAGAGCTCTTCCACCCCTTCGGATAGCAACGCTAGGGCGATCTCCTCTTTCCCCCGAAAGTAAGAATAAACGGTCCCCTTCCCCAGCTCCGCCCTCTCGGCTATCTCCTCCACAGTGGCAAGATCAAAACCCTTCTCCAAAAAGACCTCCTTGGCCGCCTCAAGTATGGCCCGCTCCCGAGCCTCCCGCTCCCTCCTGCGCCTCTCCTGAACTCCCATCTCGACCTCCGTTCAATTTTCGACTGATAGTCGAATTTTGCCAGGGGGTCAAGATCTTTTTGTAAAATGGCGAGCGCGGGCATTATGTCGGTGAGACCTTTGAGATCAGTTGTCATGATCCGGCAGGGCTTTGTGGCTTTTTCTATCACGATGTCTTTCCGAGCCTGGCCACCCTGCAGTTTGGCGGAAGCATGCCCTGGTGGGAGGGGGATGAGGTGGTCCTCAGGTGTCCCGATCACCAAAACAAGGTGACCCTGAGGCTTAAGCGCATAAAAAGGGCTTAAAACCTTGAAAAAGTCGCGGCTTTTCCTAAAATAGGAAGCCAGCAATTTCAAAGGGGAGGTAAGGGATGAAAAGGTGTTTGGTAATTATGGCGGCTTTATTGTTGGCTGCCTCCTTTGCCTTTGCTCAGGAGGTTAAGATCGGGACGCTCTTTGCGTACACGGGTCCGCTCAAGGAGTTCGGGCCGAATTTCAGGAAGGCGGCCGAGCTCGCGGCCAAGCAGATGGCGGAGGCAGGGTTGAGGATCAAGCTCATCCATGAGGACAGCGAAACGTCGGCCATTCCGGCGATCAATGCGGCCAAAAAGCTCGTGGAAGTAGACAAGGTGATCGCCATCGTGGGGGCCTTGGCCAGCGGTGTGACCATTCCGGTGGCCGAGTCGGTGGCCATACCCAAGGGGGTGATTCAGATCTCGCCGGCATCCACCTCGCCCCTGATCACGTATCTTCCTGCGGACAAGGGCCGCGATTTCCTCTTCAGGACCTGTCCCTCGGATGCCCTTCAAGGGGTGGTGGCCGGGAAGGTGGCTGCCGAGCTTTACAAGACCGCCTCGATCCTTTACGTGAACAACCCTTACGGGCAGGGGCTGGCTGAGCAGTTCAAGCGTTCCTTTGAGAAGCGTGGGGGGAAGGTCCTGGCCATGGTGCCCCACGATGAGAAGGCCGCCGAGTCCTACACTGCAGAGCTGAGGAAGGCCCTGGCCGGAAAGCCCGATGTGCTTTGTGCCTTCAGCTATCCCGAGCATGGCAAGGTCTACCTCAAGGAGGCCATAGAGTTCTTCAAGTTCCGCAGCTTCTTTTTCTGCGACGGGACCAAGTCCTATGACATCATAAAGGCCGTGGGGGCTGAGAACCTGGAGGGGCAGATGGGCACTGCCCCTGGGTCTGCCAAGGGGAAGGCCTATGATATCCTTGTGGCCGATTACAAGATAGCCTATGGCACGTTGCCTCCGCTCCCCTACATCACCAACACTTACGATGCCACCGCAGTGCTCGGCCTCGCGATTTATGCGGCGAAGGTAAAGGGACTGCCCATCACCCCCAAGAACGTCCGCGATCAGTTGCGCTTTGTGGCCAACCCACCCGGGGAGGTGATCCTGCCCGGTGAGTTCAAGAAGGCCTTTGAGCTTTTGGCCAAGGGGAAGGACATAAATTACGAGGGGGCGGCAGGATCGGTGGACTTTGACGAAAATGGCGATGTCATAACCCCCATCGAGATCTGGAAGTATACCAAGGGAAAGATCGTCACCGTAAGGCTCGAGTACGAGATACCTAAGGAGTAGTCCTTAAGAAGCGCAGCAAAAAGGGGGCAGCCAAGAGGAGGACTCCGGTTGCCCCCATTCCTGTTGCCAGATTCCACTGTTCCCCTACAGAGCCGATAAGGGCGGGGATGAGTCCCGCTCCGAGGAGGGCACCGACGGGGGTGGAGAGGGAAACGGCGACGTTCCTCACATCCTCCGGGAATACCTGTGAGAGGGCGGAGAAGGCAGCCGGGAAGAAGCACACCGAGAGGGCCGACTGCAGAAAGACCATGATCTTCAAGGGGAAGCCCGAAAGCAGGCCCAGGCCAATGGTGGCCATACCTGTGGCCGGTAAAAACAGGGCGAGGGCCCTTCTGGGGCCTATCCTGTCAGACAGATAGCCTGCCGCAAAGGATATCCCGAGACCGGAGAGGCGGGCGATGCTCAAAAGGGCGTTGGCCGCCTGTCGCGTTATCCCCTCTTCCATGAGCCTTAAGGGCAACATGGTGTAAATACCCATGCTGGCGCCTATCCCGAGGGAGAAGAGCCCAGCGGTAGCCCATAGGGCAGGGGCTCGCAAAAGGGGAAGGGTCTTTGGATCGTATCCCCTCCCCCTTGGCCCGCGCACCCCCAGAAGGAAGGCGAAAAGCATCCCCATGATCCCCGAGGCGATCCCTATGATGAGCATCGCTCCTCGCCAAGATTTCCACAACATGAGCAGAAGCTCGGCCATCACGGGTGCCACTACAAAGGAGAGGTTGGGGGCCAGCTCATGCACCGCTATGGCCTTCCCCCAGTGCCGGGAGGGAACAAGGGCCGTGATGGTGGCGATTCCCGATGGCAGGTAAAGTCCTGCAAAGAGGCCGAGGAGGCCGAACAAAAGGTTCAGAAGGGAGAAGGAAGGGCAGAGGAAAAGGAGTCCCAGCGAAAGGGCCACTCCCAGGGAAGAGATCACCACCGTGCCATGATGGTTGACCCTAGTGCTGGAAAGGGGGCTTGAGAGGAGGAGTCCGGAAAAGTAACCCCATGACATCCACAGCAGAAACCTCCCGGCGGTAGCATGGCCTATGCCGAGATCGCTCTCCATCACCGGAAGCAAGGGACCTATTATGATCCGCGAGAGGAACCCCAAAAAGAAGATCCCTGTGAAGAGGAGGAGAGGGCCGATCAATTCAATCCTCCAAAAAACGCGAAACTTTCTTTTCCTCGCCCAGTATACCCTGTGGTCGGTAAATCAAGATCAACTCCAGCAATATCCCCACAATGAGGAACCTGATGTAAGGGGCACGGGCCTTCATGGTGTAAGGCAGAAGATCGGTGAGGAATTTGGTCCCGATCCAGATCCCCCACACCAGGAAGGCCCCGAGGATGGCCCCTCGGTTGTTCCCGCTGCCGCCGGCCATAAGCATTACCCAGATGATGAAGGTTCCGTAAAGGGGGGTGAAGACGTCGGGGGAGATGGCCCTCGTGAAGTGGGCATAGAGACTGCCCCCCATCCCCATGATCATGGAACCGAGGATCAGCGACTGCATCTTGAACCAAAAGACGTCCTTTCCGCTCATCGCAGCCGATACCTCGTCCTCCCGAATGGCCTTAAGGACCCTCCCCCAGGGAGAACGGATGACCAGCTCTATGGCGACATACACGAACCACATGACCGAGAACACTATCGCCAGGTAGAGGCAGTTGTAGTACTCGGGGGGGACCAACCCCTGAAGGGGCTGGGGCAGTCCCATCAGGCCCCTGGGGCCATTGGCGAGCCAGTGCTCGTTGTTGAAGATAAGCCGGAAGGTCTCGGCGATCCCTATGGTGGCTATGGCCAGGTAATCCTCCCTGAGCCTCAGGGTGGGGATGCCTATCAGGAAGGCCACAAGACCGCAGATCAGGGCCGCTCCCAGCAGGCCAAAGGGGAAGGGAAGGCCGAGGCCAAAAAGTTGCTTTACGTAATGGGCATAGACCCCTGTAGGTTTGGGGGTGGTGATGAGGGCCGATGCATAGGCAC
>QMLA01000141.1 GCA_003646585.1 Deltaproteobacteria bacterium
CATATAAGTCAAAGGCGTAAGTTACATTTTTGCCAACATCTGCTCTTGGATCTGAAAATACTATTTTCCTTAAATTTACTAACATTGTTAGCAGTTGTCTGTCATCTAAGTAATGCGAAGGATCAACAACCTTCCATCCAGATGGTATAACTATTGAGTCGTCTTTAGCTGCTGAACAAGATGATATTACCAGTATTTGTCCATTATGAGTCATTTCCGCTCAATTAAATAAATAGGAGAAAAAGTTTGAATAAAAGTTGCGTAGCACCTCATTTTCCTCAAAGCGTTAATTGCTTTCAAATTTATCTAAGAGCCCCTACGGATTTATTGTTGTTAAAAGAGAAAGAAAAGTCACGCGGGAAGATAGAACCAATCCGAAATCGCTTTGAAAGAGCATTAATAGAGTTTAGAGCACTTCATGGACCTAATAATGTTCTTATAATCTCATTTGAGGACATAGAAAAGCTATTCTCCTCTGTAGAGACTTCCCAGAAATCTTAATCACCAGTTATTTAGTCTCCTTCAGAAGGTCTATTTTTTCTGAACATCTTTTTCTAATAGCTCTTCATTCACATTAAGGTCGTCTTCAGTAAGTGGTCTTGACCTATTTTCAAAAAGATCCTTAGCCCAAACAAGCTTTTGTAAGTAATACTCTCTAAACTCTGTAACATTCGGAAAGAACTGACCTTCTTCAATGTTAAAAAATCTTCCGCTCTCCGTTAAATTAAAGGAACCAGATACGGCACCTTGGGACGTAACGGTTACTTTTGCGTGAAGCCTCGGATTAACTCTTATTTCACATCCTTTCTTATACAATTTTGAAAGAACTCTTGTCTGTTTTTTAATAAATGACCTAGAAATTGTAGTATTGACTAAATTTAGGGGAGATCTAGTCACCATATAAACTTTTCCGCCGTATTGGGCCAATAGGATAATTAAGTCGCTGAAGTTTTCTATGTCCGAAATGTTAATTATGTTGCTTGCAAACTTTGCCAACGGAGCCGGAACCTTAAAGTCAGAAATAAACGGTGAAATGAAGTAAGCAAATGCTGGTTTTCCTCTACTTGCTAGAATACATTCAGATATTAAAAGGTCAACATCAATAAGGGAAATATTTCTTTCCGTCACATGCATAGCTCTTACACCAGCTGGAACATATAATTGTAAATTATCCCTTCAAAATTAGGAGTGGTGCCAATCCAGTATCCAGATAATTTAACATGCTTCCCATTCATCTCTCTTCCCACAAGTTGAAGGCTCAACGAGTTCAATTTTGTTAAAAGCTCCCCATACAATTTTTCATCTATGCATGGCACAGATAGAATAGCAACTTCATATTTCTTCAGAATTTTTAAAGTTTCATCTATCGAAAGCGAAGTAACCATCAGCTCCTTTATGTTATGATTAAGTAACTCATCTAAAGCGAGTTTACTAATGTTATACTTTTCGTAGAAAGAACCATAATTGCATTTTCTTCCGATAGATATGCATTCCGGGCATCCATGTAAACAAATGTTTGCCATTTCTCTAAAGCGTTCGGCCTCTCTTGGATCGTTAGTATAATCTACAGCATGATAACCTATCCCTATGGGGAATAGCTTCGAAATACCATATTCAACTATTCTTCTAATTGCCCTTTGGTGAGTGCTCTCTTTGATTCGTAGTTCTCTCAGTTTACGTTTTATTTCATTTTCCGCAGGCTTTACTCTCCCAAACAAAAAGATGCGATCTGCAATACTATTTATGCAAGGTAGCAAAAGTTCAAAAGCAGTTTCATCAAAATTTTTCGGTCTATAGATTTCCTCCCTTTCTTCACTTTGCCAGTAGGTTTCTACATCGAATTTTCCTTCTTCAGAAAGAAATTCAAAGGCTGTCTTTGAGGACCCATTTCCTCCGCTAACAGCATCGAAAATTATGATTTCTGCTTCATCTTCGTTAACAAGGTAGTCGATATCATCAAGTTGTGAACCAGAAGTGATTGCAGTAGCTAATAGGAAAACGTGTGCTAATGAATGAAGAATTGTTCGATACAGTCTCATGTGAAGTTCATTTTCTGTAATTGTTAGATTTTGTAACGATTCTAATACTCTCTGAGTGAGTGGGGCATCGGGTCTAGTCCCTTCACGAAACGCAAACTCAGTATTAAGAGCATTAATTACTCTATTAACAAAGCCTGGATCATGAAGACTTGATGTAACAGTTCTTTCATCAATAACTTCATCGAGCCCTATTATGGAGATTATAGCGGATAAAAGCGGTTCATGATAATAAGAGGGTAAACCTACATCGCTCATGATATCTGAAAGCTCATTTGCTAATATTTGTAAGATTACGTCACGTCGTAAAATTCGGTTAGAGTCTAAAATGGCCTTGACAAAGTCATCACTTATCTTAACTTTGAAGGATATGCCCGCAGTTTTAATTTTAACCCCAATAGGCGGGTCATAGATCACCCTTACTTGTCGAGATCTACCTCTAACAGAAATTGTTCTTTCAAATCCAATGAGAGCTATTCCCACTTCGATTTCCGGCAAAAAGGTTGCCTCTGAGATGATAATGGCCATGGGCATTTGAACCCTCTTTTTTTCTCCTTCGATCCTAGAGAGTTCTAATTTTCTTATGATGGGATGATTTGATGGTAACCTTCTTACGTGAATTCTTGGGGCAGAGTGTCCACAATTTTCGTCGCCGTCAGAAAGAGAAAGGCATTCTACGCAGATTTGGTAAGGTCTTGGAAGTCTAAATGCTCTTAGGGTTAAAGGCTTATACACTTTAAAAGTTCTATGTGCTTCCTTTAACTCGAATTGTGGATCTGGATCTAATTCATGTAAAGACGATAAACGTGCCCGGCCTGACTGAAACCATCTTCCGCAGCAGATTTTAACGGGAGTACCATAACGATAAGTTATGGATCCGGGAAATAGTAAAGCTAATGCGAGCTCTGCCCTTTCGGAGTATACTCTACCTGAAACATCGATAGCAATTTGTTCTGTTCCTTGAGGATCGAATAAAGTTCTAGGCATAGTAAAAGGAGGAGGGGAAATACTTGGTATAAATTCATCAATATAAGATGGCTTTGCATCTTGTCTCGTACGCTTTATAGTCTCGATCATTTGAAAAAGGCTGTTAGCGTTTTCGTATAACTTCTTAATCTGTTGCTCATCGATTCGTCTACTTTTCTCTAAATCGGTCAGAGCTTTGAGTAGTTCTTCAGAAGCGGTCATAATCTCTTTATAAGCGTCAATAGAAACGTTTCTGTCGAATCTAACTTTATTCAATAATTCATCAATGTACTTTTTTAACTCTTCAACTATATTCATAAATATCCCTCAACGTTTGATAAAATTTGTTTAATCTTCATAATATCATCGTAATATTCTTTCCCAAGCATTTTCGTTGCTTCTTGAAACCTTTTAATGGCAGAAGCAACCAAAACTCTTGAATTAACTATTTCCCCTATTTTACGACTTTCTTCCAAATCTTCCCCGATTTTATCTTCCAACATAGCCATTATTTCACTATCTCTAAAAGCCTCAAAAACCCAGATAACAAGCTTCTTTTTCTCACCTCTAATTTCATATTCAGAAGACAACTTACTTAGTGCCTGTAAAGCTTTTTCAACAGCTTCTTCCGCAAGAGTTTCCGCTTTAATAGAAGAATATCCTATTTTACGCAGATATCTGACAACGAAATCTTTCACCCTTTCTTTTTCTCTATTTAAGTAGGATAAAGCTATATCAAAATCTTTTTCAACTTGTTTAGGATCTTTGTTGGCAGCTATCACGTTAAAGACGTCTATTCCCTCTTGGGCTAGAAAATCAAATACAGCACAAAATGCATGAGAACTGATAATGTCCGGGTTTCGGGGCTCTAGTGGAAGGGGAGACAACGAAGGATAAACCAATCGATAGAAGTGTCTATAGTAAAAGTTGGCCAGCGGGGACGGGGGAATTATCGTTAAGACGAA
>QMLA01000142.1 GCA_003646585.1 Deltaproteobacteria bacterium
CAAGTACGATGATGAGACCGGACAGACCGTCATCTCCGGTATGGGGGAGCTGCACCTGGATGTGATCATCCGGAGGCTCAAGGATGAATATGGTCTTCAGGTGAACGTCGGAAAACCTCAGGTCGTTTACCGCGAGACCGTAACCCAGGGGGCGGAAGTCAAGGTCGAGTTCTCCAGGGTGATAGAGGGGGTCAGGCGCTTCGCCGAGGTGGAGCTCGAGCTTCTGCCCAATGAAAGGGGCAAGGGCATAGAGTTCATACCCCTGCTCCCCGAAGACTTCCCCCAGGAGGCCCTTGAGGCGATAAGGGAGGGGGTGAGGGAGGCGACCTCCATAGGGGTGATGGGCTATCCCCTTACCGATGTGAAGGTGGTCCTCAAAGGGGTCCGTTTTACCCAGGACGAGTGGGCCCCTTTGGTCCTCAAGGCGGCGGTCTCTCAGGCCATTCAGGAGGCCTCCAACAAGGGAGGTCCGCAGCTCCTTGAGCCCATCATGGAGCTCAACGTGGTCGTCCCCGCCGAGTTCATGGGGGAGGTCATCGGGGATTTGCAGTCCAGGAAGGGGCACATCGAGGAGATCTCCACCCGGGCCCAGATGGCCCTGATAAGGGCCTTTGTCCCTCTTACGAGGCTTTTCGGCTACTCAACGGACCTGAGGTCCCTGAGCCAAGGACGGGGAAGTTTCTCCATGAGGTTTTTGCGCTATGACAGCGTCCAGTAGGACCCTGGAGCAGATCCTCTCCGTGCTTAAGGGGGCAGGGGGTTATGTATCCGGACAGGAACTGGGCAGAAGGCTAGGGGTCAGCAGGGCCGCGATTTGGAAACTCGTAGAGGAACTCAGGAGGAGGGGTTACCGGATAGAGGCGAGGGCCAAGAAGGGGTACCTCCTGCGGTCCTTCCCCGAGGCCCTCGATCCTTTGGCGGTTAAGGAGTCCCTCCGGGCGGAGATCCTCGGCAGGAGGATCCACATCGCCAAGGAAGTGGATTCCACCAACAGCTGGGCCTTCCGCGAGGCCATGAGGGGCGCAAGCGAGGGGGAGGTGTTTTTGGCCGAAGCTCAGAGGTCGGGTCGCGGGAGGATGGGCAGGGAATGGTTTTCTCCCCCGGGCAAAAACATCTATTTGTCCGTGGTCCTCAAGCCAGAGCTTCCCCCGGCGAAGGTGCCGCTTCTTGGGCTCTGTGCCGCAGTGGCCATAGCAGAGACCCTTCAAGGATTGGGCCTTCGGCCCGAGATAAAATGGCCCAATGACGTGCTTTTGGACCGAAGGAAGGTCTCGGGGATACTGGCCGAGGCCCACACCGAGGCCGACAGGGTCATATTCGTCATACTGGGAATGGGCCTCAATGTGAACATGACCGAGGAGGACCTCCCCGAAGGCTTGAGGGGGATCGCCACCTCGGTGGCGATCCATTTGCAGAGGAGGTTCTCGCGGAATGCCCTTGTTGGGGAGCTGCTGGGGAGGCTGGAGGCCCTCTACCTCAAGCTCAAAGAGGGAAGGATCACCGAGGTCCTCTCCCGGTGGGAGGAATACTCCCCCATTAAGGGCAGGGAGGTCGCGATCGAGATCTTCGGGAATGAGATAAGGGGCAGGGTGGAGGGGATCGATGAGGACGGAGCGCTTCTGCTCTTGACACCCCAAGGTCCCAGGAGGGTCGTGGCAGGGGACCTAAAGGTCAAGGGATGGTGAGGCTCCTTGTCGTTGACATAGGGAACACCAACACCGTCCTCGGGGTCTTCGAGGAGAGGGAGCTCCTTTCCCACTGGAGGATCACCACGGTGGTGGAACGGACAGTGGACGAGGTATCGGTACTGCTCAAGGAACTGCTGCTGCTTGAAGGGATGAGGACCGAGGATATCAAGGGGGTCTCCATATCGAGTGTGGTCCCGCCCCTCACCCCCGTTTTCGAGCAGGTTTCAAGGAAACTTTTCGGCGTCAGGCCCCTGGTGGTGGGTCCTGGGGTCAAGACCGGGATGCCCATCCTTTACGAGAATCCCGTGGAGGTGGGGGCGGATAGAATTGTCAATGCCGTGGCCGCCTACGAACAGTACCGGAGGGAACTGATCGTCGTCGACTTCGGCACGGCCACAACCTTCGACTACGTGACCCAGAAGGGAGAATACCTCGGGGGGGCCATCGCCCCGGGGATCTCCATCTCCCTGGAGGCCCTTTTCCTCAGGACCTCCAAGCTCCCCCGCGTGGAGTTCTCGCGCCCCAAAGGGATCATAGGCAGAAACACGGTTTGGAGCATCCAGGCAGGGGTCTTCTACGGATATGTGGGCCTTGTGGAGGCCATCGTCAGGAGGATGGCCCAGGAGCGGCAAAGCCAGCCCTTTGTGGTGGCCACGGGGGGGATTGCCCCCCTCATAGCCAGGGAGACCAGGGTCATTGACGAAGTGGACGAATTCCTCACCCTTAAGGGGTTGAGGATCATCTACGAGAAGAATCTAAGGCGTTAGCCTATACCTTCCCGCTCCAGGCCTCGATGAACCTTTTGAGCGACCGGTCATAGGTCCTTTCCACTTCCGGAGGGAAAAGGCAGCCGGGCAGCTCCCTTCTTGACCAGTGATAGGCCAGACATTCGCAGCACTTCCCCTTCTTCGAACAAGGCTCATAGGTGCAGCTGCACCTTTTCAGGTTCTCCTCGATCCTACACTCCATCATCCACCTCCAAGGTCCTGATCCAACGGAGGGGTATTATAAGGTGGACGTCCTGACCCACCTCAAGGCCCATTTCCCTCAGGGCCCCTTCCTCCACTTCCACCCCTATGATGCACCCCTCCACCTGCACCTGGACCTTGACCACCGGGGGATCCGGCAGGAGTCCGATTATCCTCCCCCGGAAACGGTTGACCTTCGGTCCCGGAGGTGCCTCACGGGAAAGGTAGACGTTTGAAGGGGAGAAGGCGACCTTCAGGATCCTCCTCCCCGAAGAGGGGACGAAGAGGCGGATGGAGCCGGTATCGACTAGGGCGAGGCCCGAGTCGAGTTCCTTTTGGCTGAGGCAATCAAGGACGTTGGGATAGCCAAAGTAGCGGGAGACCGCCTCGTTCCTCGGGGAGAAGAGGAGTTCCTCGGGAGGCCCCACCTGTTGGATCCTGCCGTGATCCATCACTGCGATCCTGTCCCCCATCTCGAAGGCCTCGGCCTGATTGTGGGTGACAAAGAGGGTTGTGATCCGCGTCTGTCTCTGGACCCTTTTGAATTCCAGCCGGAGGATCTTCGCAGTTCTCAGGTCGAGTTTGCTGAAGGGCTCATCCAGCAGCAACACACAGGGCATCGGGGCCAGGGCCCTGGCGAGGGCAACCCGCTGGGCCTCCCCGCCGCTCAACTGTCGGGGATATCGGTCCAGAAGGTGCCGGATCCGCAAAAGCTCCAGGATTTCCGAGACCCTCTCCCGCAGTTCCCTTCCCTTGATCCCCTTCGTCCTGAGCCCAAAGGCCACATTCTCCCAGACGGTCATATGGGGGAAGAGGGCGAGGTCCTGAAAGACATAGCCTATGCCCCGTTTCTCAGGAGGGAGATGGTCCACGGGTCTGTTGCCCAAAAGGACCCTCCCCTTATAGGGGATGAGCCCCGCGATGCAGTTAAGCAGCGTCGTTTTTCCCGCCCCCGTGGGACCGAGCAGAACCAGTATTTCTCCCTCCCTTATCTCAAGGTTTATCCCCCGACAGGCGAAGGTCTCTATCCCCTCGAGCCTCACCTCCAACGGCTACACCTCCTCTCCACCGTCACCTTTTTCCTATTTTGGCTTCCTTATATCTGTTCACATGAGCAAGCAACGAAATTCTCACCACACACAGCCATGCAAGCAGAGTGGAGGATGGTAAATCACCATCTGCTTCCACATGGAGCCGTGGAGTCAGACGTGACGGCTCACGCTGCCTGACACCCTCGGAGTCAAGCCCCTCGGGTTGCCCACGGCTCGCGAGTCTATCAAAGATG
>QMLA01000143.1 GCA_003646585.1 Deltaproteobacteria bacterium
GGAGATCCTGATCTTCCCCCTCTCTCCATACCGCTCTCCCTACTGGGAGGAGGCCCTTAAGCGAGCGAGGCAGAAGGCCACTGAATTGATCCTTGAACTCAAGCTTCCCTCCCCCTGGTCCTCCCACCCCGAATACGTCTCCCTCTGGGCAACGAGGATCAGGGAGGAGCTTCTGCGGCTGGGCAGAACGCCCATACTCTTCACAGCCCATTCGGTGCCGGAAGGATCATCGGGGAATTACGTAATGGATCTGGAGGGGACCATCAGGGCCATAATGGGCCTCCTTCCCGACCTTCCCTGGAGGCTGGGCTTTCACGGCTGCAGATCGGGCTGGATCGGTCCAGGGCTCAAGGACGCCTTAAAGGACCTCAAGAAGGGACAGGGGGCCCAGAGGGTGCTGGTGGTGCCCGTGGGTTTCGTTTGCGATCACCTGGAGACCCTTTACGACCTGGACGTGGAACTCAAGGATGAGGCCGACTCGCAGGGGATAATCCTTGAGCGGATTCCCTGCCTCAATGCATCCGAGGACTTCCTCAACTTCCTGGTGAAGAGGATTTATGAGGCCCTGAGATGACAGTGGCCGTGGTCGGCGGAGGGATATCGGGCCTTTCGGCCGCCTATGAACTTTCGAAGGGCGGCCGCGAGGTGATCCTGCTGGAGAGGTCGGCAAGACCCGGAGGGGTCATCCTCACCGACGAGGTCCAGGGTTTCCTCATCGAGGGTGGACCGGATTGCCTTTACACCGAAAAGCCCTGGGCCATAGAGCTCGCAAAGGAACTCGGCCTCTCTCAGGAACTGATCCCCCCGAGGGAGGACAGGCGGGGTACCTTCATCCTCTGGCGGAGAAGGCTCCATCGGCTTCCCGATGGCTTCCTGCTTCTGGTCCCCACCGATCTTCGATCCTTTCTGCGAACGGGACTCCTGAGCCCCTGGGGGAAGATGAGGGCAATGCTTGAGCCCTTTATGCCGTTTAGGGGCCAGCGGGAAGACGAAAGCGTTGCGGAATTCGTCCTCAGACGCCTCGGGAGGGAGATCCTGGAGAGGATAGCCGACCCCCTTATAGGGGGTATCTACGGTGGAGATCCGGAGAAGCTGAGCGCCGAGGCCATAATACCCAGGTTCAGGGAGCTCGAGAGGCGGAATCGGAGCCTCATGAGGGGATTGTCGAAGGGGATCCCCGGCCGCAGGGGCCCCTCCCTTCCCTTTCTGAGCTTCAGGAAGGGGATGTACCAGCTGGTGGAAGGACTCCTCGGGGCCCTTCCGGCAGAAGGAATCCTGCTCGAACATGGGGTGGAGGCCATCGAGCCAACGAAGGACGGCTTCCTCCTTTACGGATCCTCATGGAGGATCGAGGCAGAAAAGGTGATCCTGGCCATCCCCTCCTATGAGGCGAGCAGGCTCCTCAGGGGGCCTTTCCCCGATCTTTCGGGGCTCCTCTCCCGGATAAGGTTCGTCTCCTCCGTGCCCCTCTCGATGGCCTTCCGCGAAGGGGATGTCGGGGGGATTGAGGGACATGGATTCGTGGTCCCGAGGAAGGAGGGCTTGAGGATCCGCGCCGTGAGCTTTTCCTCCGAGAAGTTCCCCGCAAGGGCTCCCGAGGGCACGGTCCTCCTCAGGGTCTTTCTGGGCGGGGCCGGTGATGAGGAGGTGCTTGAACTGGACGATCGGGAGATCCTGGAGCTTTCCCTTCGGGAGCTCTCCACGGTCCTGACCGTTAAAGCCCCTCCCTTTCTCTGGCGCCTTTACCGCTGGCCCATGCGGATGGTCCACATGGCAGTGGGGCACAAAGGCCTTGTATCAGAGATACGGGCCAGGGTCGGGAAAATCCCGGGACTTTACATTGCCGGCAGCAGTTACGATGGCATAGGGATTGGTGATTGCGTGAGGAGTGGAAGGGAAGCGGCAAGGGATGCCATGAGTTGACAACCACGAAGCCCTTTCTAATCTACTCTGTTTAGGAGGTGGTGATCGGGTGATCCTGAAGATCAATCCCCAGAATCCCCAAAGGAGGCTCATTCACAAGGTGGTCGAAGTGCTGAAGGAAGGGGGGGTGATTGTCTATCCCACCGATACCATTTACGGTCTGGGCTGTGATCTGTATCGAAGGGAGGCCATTGAGAGGATCTACAGGATCAAGAGGGCGAGTTCTTCCAAGCGCCTGAGCATCATCTGCCCCGATCTGAGTTACATAAGCATGTATGCCCAGGTTACCGATTATGCTTACAGGCTCATGAGGCGGCTCATTCCGGGACCTTACACCTTCATCCTGGAGGCTTCAAGGCTTGTCCCCAAGATAATGCTCACCAGACAGCGCACGATAGGCATCCGCGTCCCCGACCACCCCATTCCCCTGGCCATTGTGGAGGAACTGGGCAATCCCATAATCACCACAAGCGTCACCCGGCCCGATGAGACCCTCTACGACGATCCCGAAGAGCTGGCGGAACGCTTCAAGGGACAGGTGGACCTGGTAATAGATGCCGGAAGGATACTGCCCCAGCATTCCTCCATCATAGACCTTACAGTCGAACCCCCAAAGGTCCTGAGGGTGGGCAAGGGTGATGTGAGCTTTCTCCAGGGTTGATGGCAAAAATCCGAATCGGCACCTCGGGCTGGACCTACAGGCACTGGCAGGGGAGGTTTTATCCCCAGGAGCTCTCCTCCAGGAAATGGCTCGAATACTATTGCCAGTTCTTCGACACGGTGGAGCTCAACAGCCCCTTTTATCGCATCCCCAACAGGAGGACCTTCGAGTCGTGGAGGAAGAGGACCCCGCCGGATTTCTTGTTTTCGGTCAAGGCCTCCCGCCTCATCACCCATGTGCGCAAACTGCGGGGGGCCGAAGAGGAGATACGCTGGTTCTTCTCCGAAGTGGAAGGGCTCGGCGAGAAGCTGGGCCCCGTGCTCTTTCAGACGCCACCGAGTCTGAAGGCCGATCTGGAGGCCCTCAAGGCCTTCCTCCATAGCCTTCCCCCTGGCCGTTACGCCTTCGAGTTCCGACATCCTTCCTGGTTCAGACCCGAGGTCTACGGGGTCCTGGAGGAGAATGGGGCAAGCCTTTGCATCGCCGACTCGCCCCGTTTCCCCAAGGAAAGGATCGCCATCGGCAAATTCCTCTACCTCAGGCTCCACGGAAGCCAGAGGCTTTACGCCTCCCTTTACAGCCGGGACGAACTCATGCAGTGGGCGGATTTCATCCTCGGGGCCATGGACTCGGGGATCGAGGAGGTATTCTGCTATTTCGACAACGATTACGAGGCCTATGCTGTGAGGAACGCCTTGGAACTTAAGGAGATCCTTAAGGTTTGAACTCCGGGTTGCGCAGGAGAAACCTCCTCAGACGATCAAGGGCTACCTCGGAGGCCATAAGTTTTATTTGGTTTCTATCGCCGAAGAAGCGGTACCCTTTGACTTCTTTGTGACTCCCTGCATCCAGGGCGATGAAGACCGTACCCACCGGTTTCTCGGGCGTCCCCCCAGCGGGACCGGCAATCCCTGTGGTGGAGATCCCGAAGGTGGAACCGAAACGAAGCCTCACCCCTTCTGCCATGGCGGACGCACATTCGGCGCTCACGGCCCCATGGACCCTTATCACCTCCGCGGGGACTCCCAGCTCCCTTTCTTTGGATTCGTTGCTGTAGGAAACGACCCCACCGAGGAAATACTCCGAACTTCCAGGCACCTGCGTGATCCGATGGGCCACCAGTCCCCCTGTACAGGACTCTGCAGTCGCCAAGCTGAAGCCCCTTTCCCTCAGGAGCCCGCCCAGGACGCCCTCCAGGGTATCCTCATCCATACCGAAGACATTGATGCCCAGCCTCCGCCTTATCTCATCCACCACCTCCTGCAGAACCCTCTGGGCCTCCCGCTGACAGGATACCTCAACCCTGACCTTTATATGCAATTCCGGCAGTTGCGGCA
>QMLA01000144.1 GCA_003646585.1 Deltaproteobacteria bacterium
AGGTAAAACAAAGTAAGCCATCCTTCCCCCTTTAGTGCTTTTTAACCTATGCAATACAAATCCTTGACAGAGGGAAAAAGGGTGTGTAAAAAATTTGCGTAAGGCTTACGGAGAATAAAGGCCACGAAGGCCTCTGGCGGGCAGAAGCCAGAAGCTTTTCGTGGTTTTTTTATATGGGCAGTTTTGAGATTCACAGTAGGGGGTGAGAAGAGTTGCAGTTGGTCTTCGCGGAAAGGATGGAGAAGGAGGAAATCGAGAAAGATGAGGGTATTTAAACTGAAGAAATGATAGTTGGCTACAAAGATTCCCCATTTGTTAAATGGAAGTTCCTGATCATCTGCGTTTTACACCCGGAATATTTATTAGGGCTGAGGATGCCTGTATTTGGACCTGAAAGGGGTATAAAAGGGTAAAAAATGGATAAAGGAACCGCTTCCGAATAAGCAAAGGAAACGACTTTGAAGTCTGTTGGGGGGTAAGGAGTGTGCACAAAGAGTCAAGCCTGGGGATTGGATTAAGCGACTCGATACATGTAAAAAAGAAAGTGGATGGGATAGGGATGAGGTGTCTTTTGGCATTGACGCTGTTGCTTTTCTTCGTCCTTCCCTGTTCGGCCCAAGGCCCCAAAGAGCTGGAAGGCGAGGCGAGGGAGGCCCTCGAGATCTGGAGGGAGGTACAGGAAATAGAACAAAAGTGGCAGAAGGAACGTCAGGGCCTTGTCGAGGAAAGAGACAAACTCAGGCTAGAGATTCAGGGCCTGAAGTGGCAACTTGAAAAGCTCAAAAGTTACAACCGTAACCTTTCTGAAGAAATGACCTACTTGAAGCAGAGACTGCAGGAGCTTGGACGATACCGTGAGGATCTCGAGCCTTTCCTGTTTGAGATCTTGGGACGGCTTTCTTCCCTCATTGAGCAGGATCCTCCCTTTTTCATAAATGAGCAAAGGGCAAGGCTTAATAGAACCAAGGAGGTCCTGGGAGATCCTGACCTTTCCCTCACCGACAAGCTCAGGGCGGTGCTGGAGCTGCTCAAGGCCGAACTCGAATACTCGAGGACAGTGGAAGCCAAAGAGGGGAAGATCTCCGTAGGAGGAATGGAAAGAGAGGGCTATCTTTTGCGTTTGGGCAGGATCGGTTTCTACTGGCTGAGTTTCGATAAAGAAGAGGCCATGGAATTCGACCCCCAAAGGAATCAGTGGACCCCTCTGCCGGGCTATGAGGATGAGTTAAGGAAGTTCCTCGAGATAGCCCAGAGGAAGAGGGCGGCGGAGCTTATCCGTCTGCCCCTGAGGGAGGTGGGGAAATGAGGTGGTTCTTTTTCCTTCTCCTTCTCCTCCCCAACCTCCTCTTCGCTCAGGACCTGTTTAAGGCTATGGAGGCCTTAAGGGCTGAAAAGAAAGAGGCCCTCTTTGAGCTTCAGCAAACGAAGAAGCGGGTCGCCAAAGAGAGGCAAGGCTTAAGGGCAGAGATCGAGAGGCTGAAGAGGGAACTTAAGGCCTTGAAGGAAAAAGTGAGGACAGAGGAGCGGCGCTTCGAGGAGCTTCAGGCCAAGCGGGACCGCGTCCTCCGGGCCCAGCAGGAGGTACAGCAGGAGGCGAAGGCCCTAGAGGGGATCATCAGGGGCTTTGCCAAGGACCTCAAGGCTTATTTTGACCAATCCCTTACCATCGGTGAGGCCAAGGGAAGGGAAGAAGTCCTTGGTAGAGCGCTGGATAAGGGTCGCTTCCCCGGTATTGAGGACCTGAAGGGGCTGGTCGAGACGGTCCTACAGGAGATAGAGCTTTCAAGGGATACGGTCCTCGTAGAGAAAGAGTTTCTTAGCTCCAAAGGAGAACTGTTGAAGGGCAGGGTCTTGAGGGTTGGAGAGGTAGCGGCCTACTGGATCGAGGGCAGCAAGGTGCAACCCCTTATGGCCTCCGGGGGGAAACTGAGGGCCCTTGGTGGGAGACTTCCGTGGAATGTGCGCCAGACGGTGAGAAGGTTTGTCAAAGGTGAGGGCCGGGACCTTTATGTCGATCCTTCCTATGGAGCGGCCTTTGCCTTTCAGATGGAGAGGCCCGGCCTTTACGAACATCTGAAGTCGGGCGGCCCCATCGTGATCCCCATAGTCCTAATCGGTCTCTTCGCCCTGGGAATAATCCTTGAGCGGATCATTTTTTTCAGGAAGCTCAAAATATCCAAGGAATGGAGGGAACGGGTCATAAAACTTGCAGGAGACCAGGACTGGGACGGCTTAAGGGAGGTGCTTGGCCAAAGCAGGGGGCATCCCTGTGGGAGGGTCCTTTTGCGGTTGCTTGAGGCAAAGGGACAGAAAAGGGAGGTCCTTGAGGCGGTGCTCGATGAAGCAATCCTGAGGGAGGGAATGGCGCTGGAGAGGTTTTTGCCCACCCTGAAGGTTCTGGGTTCTGTGGCTCCACTGCTGGGGCTTCTGGGGACGGTAGTCGGCATCATCTCTACCTTCAGGGCCATAACCCTTTTTGGGACTGGCAACCCAAGGCTCATGGCAGGAGGGATCTCTGAGGCCCTGGTGACCACGGAGGTGGGACTCGTGGTGGCCATACCGGTGATGTTCTTGTATAGCTATTTCAGCTCGAGGGCAGAAAGGCTTTCGGTGGAGATAGAGGAGATGGGCTTAATCCTCATAAGGTTTATGGAGGAAGAAGGTGGAGGAAATTCTTAGGGTGGTCCAGGAAGGGGGGGCTCTCATGTGGCCCATTCTGGGAGTCTCAGTATGGATGTGGGCCATCATCCTGCAGAAGGCTCTGGAACTTCGTTCGCTGAAGGTAGGAGGCCTTGAGCGACCGCTCTGTGAAAGGCTCTCCCTCCTTGGGTCTCAAAAACGCTCTCGCTATCTGGCGCTGAGGGCTGCAGAACTTGAGCTTGATAAGGGCCTACGGGAGCTTCAGGCCTTGATAGCCATTGCCCCTCTTTTGGGCCTATTGGGAACAGTGATGGGGATGGATAAGGCCTTTTGGGTCATTGCCTACCATGGTATGGGAAACCCCAGGGCCTTGGCCCAAGGGATATCTGAGGCACTGATAACCACCGTGAGCGGATTGATAGTGGCCATACCTGGCTTGTTCTTTTACGGACTCATAAGAAAGCGGATCGAGGAAGCGAAAGTGGGGGTCAAAGAGCTGGTCCATGGGGCATTCGCCCAGGAGGAAGTGCGGTGAGGAAGACCTTGAGACAAAGGGAGGAGATGGAACTCAATATCGCTCCCCTCATCGACATGATGTTCATTCTTCTGATTTTTTTTGTGGTAAGCGCCTCCTTTGTCAGGGAGGCAGGCATAGAGGTTCAGCGGCCCCGGGCAAGGACTGCAGAGACCAAAAAACCCAACGTAATCGTGGCCGTTACCGCTGAAGACAGGGTCTTTTTGGAAGGAAGGGAAGTGGATCCAAGGGCACTGAGGGGGATCATGGAGAGGCTAAGGGGCGAAAACCCCAGCCTTCAGGTGGTCATAGCCGCCGATAGGCACAGTAGCACTGGCCTGGTCATAGAGGTCCTTGATCAATTGAGGCTTGCCGGAATCGAAAATGTGAGCCTTTCAGCCCTGAGGGAAGGGAAATGAAGCGAACTGTTGGATTTCTGGGAGGAGTGCTGTTGACCCTCCTTCTCCTTTTTACCCTTGCTGTCCTCAACGGCAGGGGTGAAAGGAGGCTTGAGGCTCCAGAGACAAGGGGCTGGGTCGTAGAGATTAACAAGTTTCGCTTCGAGGAACCCCAAAAACAGAAGATTCCTCGCCCCGAACCGCTGCCCAAGATACCCAAAAAGATTCCCGAGGTATCCCTCAGGCTCAACCCACGGGCAAAACCCCCACAGTTGAAGCTCGAACCGCCACCCATGGCTTTTCTCGGGGACTTGAAGCTTCCCCTAAGTTCAGACCTACCCGATGAGCTATTTCGGACAGAAG
>QMLA01000145.1 GCA_003646585.1 Deltaproteobacteria bacterium
GGCCCTATTACAGTCTGCCCGCTTACAAAAACCTCATCGTTCCCCTGTTCTCCCCAAGGGCAAGGAAACAGGGAGGATGGCGGGGTGGGGGAAGGATGGGAGACCGGGACACGGTGGCGGTGGATATCCTGGAAGAAATAGGTTTTGAGCGCGAATCCTATGTGCCCTACAAGCCCGCCTCGGCCCTTCCCACCGGGTACCTTAAGAGGCTGGAACTTGCCAGGTGCATGGCCCTGAGGCCCGAGATGATCATATGCGATGAGGTCTTTTCCGGTCTGAGCATGAGCGAGGTGGCCAGCATGGTCCCCTTAATGGAGAAATTGCGCGAAGGAGGGGTCACCCTCGTCATGATAGAACACCGCCTGAGGGAGCTCTTCAAGGTGGCAGACAGGGTCATGGTCTTGAATTACGGTGTGAAGGTCACCGAGGGGACCCCCGAGGAGGTGGTGGAGGACCCACGGGTCAAGGAGGCCTATTTGGGTTCGGAGAGGGTGTGATGCTTGAGGCCCGCGGTCTCATGGTCTTTTACGAAAACATGCTCGCCCTAAACAACGTGAGCCTCCGTGTCCGGGAGGGGCAGATCGTGGGGGTGTTTGGGGCCAACAGTGCCGGCAAATCCACCCTCATGTATACTCTTTCGGGGATCATCCTGGATAAGAAACGGAAGGAGGAGATGCGCGGCGGTGAGCGCATCTCGGTATTCGGGGAGCTTTCCTACCAAGGAGAGGACATCTCCCGGATGAAACCCCATGAGCGGGCAAGACGTGGAATCATCCTCTGTCCTGAGAGGCGACGCATCTTCCCCGAGTCCAGTGTCCTGGAAAATTTGAAGATCGGAGCGTACCTGGCCACCCCACAGCAAGCCAAGCAAACCCTTGATTTCATCTTCTCGCTCTTTCCCCAGCTTGAACGCTTAAAGGACCGTCCCGGGGGATTCCTGAGTGGAGGCGAACAGCAAATGCTGGCCATAGGCAGGGCCCTCATGGCCCAACCCAGGTTGTTGCTCCTTGACGAACCCCTTTTGGGCTTAAGCCCCCAAATCCAGTCTGTGGTGATCAAGGCCATTGAGGAGATCAGGCAGGAGAAGGGCATCACCATAGTGGTGACGGAACAGTATGCGAGACCGGTTCTGCCCATAGTGGATTACGCCTATATTCTGGAGAATGGTGCCGCGGTGCTGGAGGGAAGTGGACAGCAACTACTCGATAATCCCGATGTAAAGGCCGCCTATTTCGGAATTTAGGAGCGGGAAAATGGATGAGAGGCCATATGCGCTGGAAGGGATGGAAATAGACCATTCTGAGGACGAATATACCTTCAGTCGTTTCGAAGCGATTTGCCAGAGGTACCCCGATAGACCAGCTGTGATCTACCTCGGTGAGGTCTTCACCTACAAACGCCTAAAGGAACTGATCGATCGCTTTGCAACGGCCCTGCACCAGTTGGGAGTTGGGCATGGCGACAGAGTTATGCTCTACATTCCCAATTGTCCTCAGTGGTTGGTCGCCAACTTCGCCATAAACAAGATAGGGGCAGCGGTCGTTCCGGTCTCCCCCATCTATACCGCCTTCGAAATCGAATACATGCTCAGGGATGCGGAGGTGGAAACCCTTTTGTGTCTCGACACCAACTATGGCTATGTGGAGGAGGTCCTGCGGAAAACGCCCCTGAAGAGGGTGATCGTCACCAACCTTGCCGAACTCCTGCCGATGTATAAGAGACTCATAGGTCGTCTCTTCGACAAGATCCCTTCGGGGAAGGTGAGGAGGCGAAAGGAGGTTTACCGCTTCGGAGACCTCCTCAAGTGCCCTCCTCGGCCGCCGGAGGTCCGGATAGATCCCTGGCATGACCTCGCTTACATCATGTACACAGGGGGAACCACGGGTTTCCCAAAGGGGGTACCGGGGAACCACATGGGTGAGGTCTCCTATATAAGGGACATCATGGAGGAGGTGGCAGCAGGCCACATCAGGGAAGGGGAGGATGTCCTGATAATGGTCAATCCCCTCTTCCACATCATGGCCAAGGGTTTCACCATCGCCTTCGGCCTCAATTTCGGAAACACCGTGGTCCTCATGCCCCAGCCGCAGGTGGATGCGATCCTTGCGGCCATCGGACGTTATCGCGTCCGCTGGATGCTCGGGGTGCCGGCCCTCTACAGGATGATCCTGGAAAATGATCGCCTGGACTTCTACGACCTGAGTTCGCTGCGCTACTGTTACTGCGGGGGGGATGTGTTGCCCGTGGAGGTGTTCAGGCGTTGGCGAGAACGCTTCGGCATTCCCATTTACCAGGTCTATGGCTCCACGGAGGCGGGCCACGTCAGCTACAGTCGCCTCGACCGCGAACCCTTCCCCACCAATGTGGGACACCCTCTGAGGTCCAGGATCTGCGAGGTCTGTGACCCGGAAACCCTCGAACCGGTGGAACCGGGAGAGGTGGGAGAGCTCCTGGTCACCTCCCCCTACACAATAAAGAGCTACTGGCGCAAGCCCGAGGAGACCGAACGCTCCTATGTGGAGCGCAAAGGGCGCATTTACTACAGGATGGGAGATTATGTGCGGCTGGATCAGCAGGGACAGATAGAATATGTGGAGCGCACCGCTGACATCATCAAATACAAGGCATACCGCGTATCTGCCTCCGAAGTGGAGGCCGTGCTTCAGGATCATCCGACTGTAATAGGGGCCTGTGTCGTGGGAGTGCCCGATCCGAGGGTGGGGGAGAGGATCAAGGCCATCGTGGTGCTCAAGGAGGTTGGCGAGGGGGTGGAGGCAGCGGAACTGATAAGGTGGTGCAGGGAACGCCTCGCCCCTTACAAGGTCCCCCATTACATCGAGTTCAGGGATTCGCTGCCCAAGTCAAAGGTGGGCAAACTCCTGCGGAGGGAGATACGCGAAGAGGAGCGCAGAAAGCAGGAAAAAGAGGCAAAGAGGAGAACGAGCTCTCATGACCGATGCACATCTGAAAAGCCTTAAGGAGGTCAAAAGGGAATATATCCTCAAGGTACTTGAGGAATCCGAATGGGACCTTGAGCGGGCCTCTCAGCTCCTCAAGATCTCCTCTTCTCTGCTCAGGCGTCACCTAAGGGAATACGGCATAAAACTCCCACCAAGGGATAAGGGGAAAGGATGACCTCACCTTCTGGGGGGTGGCTCGATGCCGTAGCGGCGCATCTTCTGTCTGAGAGTCGGACGGGAAATGCCCAGGATCTCACAGGCCTTTCCATAATGCCAGTTGGTGTAATGGAGGACCTTCAGTATGTGGGCCCGCTCCACTTCCTGAAGGCTCATGGTCCTTGGCTGATCCTCGGGGGATTCCAGCAGAGGAGAGATGTCCTCCTCCAGGATCACATCTCCACTGGCAACCAAGGCAGCCTTGGTGAGGACGTTCTCCAATTCCCTCACGTTTCCCGGCCAGGGATACTCCATCATCCTCTGAAGGGCCCTTTCGTGAATCCCCCTGATCCTGGTTCCAAGTTGGCGGTTTATCTTCCGTAAAAGGTACTCGGCAAGGAGGGGGATATCGGATGCCCTCTCCCGCAAAGGGGGAACCTTGATGGTCGCCACACTTAGCCGATAGTAGAGGTCCTCCCTAAAGCGCCCCTCCTCCACCAGCCTGCGCAGGGGACGATTGGTCGCAGCTATTACCCGGGCCTCCGAGCGCAGGGTGTGTATTCCTCCCACCCGTTGAAATTCCTTGTCTTGGAGGAACCTCAACAGCTTCGCCTGCAGATCGAGGGAAAGCTCGCTCACCTCATCGAGGAAGATCGTGCCCTTTCCGGCCAGTTCGAATTTGCCCTTCTTGGTGGAGATGGCACCGGTGAAGGCGCCCTTCTCGTGGCCGAAGAGCTCACTCTCAAGGAGTGTCCCCACAA
>QMLA01000146.1 GCA_003646585.1 Deltaproteobacteria bacterium
CGTGGGGTTCTACGAGGACCTGACGGCCTGGGAGAACCTCCTCTACATTGCGAGGCTCAATGGCTTAAGGGGGTCTCAGGCGGAACGCAGAATCAGGGAGGCTCTGAACGAGGTGGGGCTTGAGGAGGTTGCCCATCGTCAGGTCAAGACCTTTTCCAAGGGGATGAAGCAGCGCCTCGGGATTGCCGAGATGCTGCTCAAGGCGCCGGAGTTCGCGATCCTGGATGAGCCCACCTCGGGGATCGATCCCGAGGGAGCGCATCAGATCCTGGAGATGATCCAGAGGATGAACCGCGAAAGGGGGTTGACCATACTTTTGTCTTCGCACCTCCTGCATCAGGTTCAGAAGATCTGTCACAGGGTGGGGATCATCAGCAGGGGAAGGCTTGTCGCCGAAGGTACCCTTGATGAACTCCGCAGCAGGACCATGGCCGAAGGGGCCTTTCTGTTCGAACTCAAGGTGAGATCGCCTTCGGAGGATTTGATCAGGGTCCTTGAGGGGGTTAAAGGGGTTCTTTCGGTCCAGAGGGAAGGCGACACCTTCAAGGTCAAGGCCTCTGAGGATGTGCGTTCGCAGTTGGCCCGAAAGGTCATCGAAGGGGGAATGGAGCTTTTGGAGTTGAGGGGGAGGGATTATACCCTTGAGGAAGTTTACCTCAGGTATTTTCAGGAGGGCTGAATGGGAGGCCTTGGGGTAGTTCTTTGGAAGGAGCTCAACGATAACTTCTCGAGCAAGCGCTTCTTCATCATGTTTTTGATCATCTGTTTTGTGGGAATTGCTGCCTGTTATATTTCGGCACAGAATCTCAGGGGAAGTCTGGAGGAGTTCCCCACAGAGCAGGTATTCCTGAGGCTGTTTGTGGTCTCAGGTGAAAGCATTCCCTCCTTTGCCTCCTTTCTGGCCTTTTTCGCTCCCCTTTTGGGGGTGATCTTTGGCTTTGATGCGATAAACAGCGAATTCTCGCAGAGGACCGTCAGCCGGATTCTTGCTCAGCCCTTGCATCGCGATGCCTGGATAAATGGCAAATTCCTGGCGGCCTTTGTGACCTTGGCGATAATGCTTACAAGTATTGTATTGATTATCATCGGGTTGGGGATCGCCATTTTGGGATTTCCGCCCGATATAGGAGAATTGGCCCGGATAGGTCTGTTTTTGGGGGTAAGTGTTGTATATGTTGGCTTCTGGCTCGCTCTGGGAGTGCTCTTTTCGATCCTCCTTGATCGCACGGTCAGTTCGGCCCTTGCTTCCATTGCCGTGTGGATATTTTTCTCGTTTTTCATCTACATGCTCGCGGGGGTGATCGCTGACAAGGTGGTTCCCCTGGGACCGAAGGCCACGGTTGAAGCCTGGGTTAGGCATTCTTATGTAAAAGATTTGGTGCTGAGGTTCTCACCGACCACCATTTTCAATGAGGCCATAAGTGCCATCCTCATCCCCACCTATCGGGGCTTGGGGCTTATGGCCCTTTTGTCGGGGGAGGAGATTCCCTCGGGTCCCCTGAGCATCGGTCAGAGCTTGCTTGTGGTGTGGCCTCAACTGACCGTCCTTTTTGCGATGGCCCTTATATGTTTTGCCATCTCCTATGCGGTGTTCATGAGGAGGGAGATAAGGACCTGAGGGATGAAGGTTTTTTTAAAGGTCTTCTCGATAATGATGGTGGTCTTTTTTTTGTCTGGGGGCTTTTCCCTGGATACGGTGGTGGAGGAGCCGGATCCCGGGTGTGAACAGCAGGAGCGGATTTATCAAATCCTGGACTCCCTCGTTCCCCGCATGAAGGAAGAATACAAAAGGCGGCTTTCCGAACTTGTGGTCCTGGAATCCCAGAGATACGGATATGATCCCGAACTCGTCCTGGCCATGATCCTCGTGGAGAGTTCCTTCAGGCAGCGGGCTGTGAGTCCCAAGAAGGCGGTGGGGTTGATGCAGTTAAGACCTCATGTGGCCAAGGCTATAGCAGAGGAGCTGGGCATACCGTTGGAGGAGGTTGAGGAACTTTTTGATCCTGAGGTCAACATCAATCTCGGGCTCTTTTACCTCTCCAAACTCCACGCCGAGTTCAAGGACCTGGAACTGGCCCTTATCGCCTATAACTATGGGCCCACCTATTTGAGGAAACGCCTGAGGCGTGGTTTGCCCCTTCCAAGGCGTTATGCCACGCGGGTCCTGAGGTATTACCAGGAGTTCGCAGGGGGTTCCTGAAAAAGAAATGGGTTTATCCAAGAGGGTCATCTTTCTGGTTCCCTGTCTCGTCTTACTGTGGGGATGCCTTGCAGTTGCCAGGGTTCCCATAAAGCGTTTCGTTTTGGGCAACGGCGTCAAGGTAATTGTGGTTGAGCGCCATTTGCGGCCCCTTGTGGCCTGTCAGGTCTGGGTGAAGGTGGGCAGTGCCGATGAGGGTGATCAGGTGGCAGGTGTAGCCCATCTCATCGAGCACATGATCTTTAAGCCCACAAGGCGCCATCCTCAAGGGGTTGCTTCGGTAATTGAGGCCCTTGGTGGGACCGCGAATGCCTTCACCTCCTATGATTATACGGCCTATCACTTCGTGGTGAGATCGGAGGGATTCCGTGAGGCCCTTTTCGCCCTCCTGGATTCGGTCCTCCATCCCCTTTTTGACCCCCAAGAGTTGGAGAGGGAGAAGGGAGTGGTTCTGGAAGAGATCAGGATGAATCGGGATGATCCCGAGAGGCGCTTCCACAGGGAACTCTGGCGGCAGGTCTTCGGCAACCATCCTTATGGGCGTCCGGTTATAGGGTATGAAGGGACGGTGAGGGCCCTCAGCAGAGGGGATCTCCTGGCCTTTCACCGGAAGTGGTATGCCCCTGAAAACCTCGTGGTGGTGATTGTGGGTGATGTCCGGACCGATGAGGTCCTTCGGTGGGTGGAGGAAGCCCTGGGAGGTGTTGAGGGGAAGGGCTCGGAACGATCGAGGACCCTAAAGCCCCCTTTCCGCCTTCCCCGGGTGTTCTTTGAAAGGGGATCCAGGAGGGAGGTTATCCTTCTGGGGTTCAGAATCCCCGAAGTCACATCCCCTGATACCTGTGCTTTTGATGTCCTCTCGGAGGTGCTAGGGGGAGGGAGGACGTCCAGACTTGTGAGGCGATTGAAGGAGGAGGAAGGGGTTGCCATCTCGATCGACGTTTATGTGAGCACCTTGAGGGACGCAGGTCTTTTCGTCATTGAGGCCATCCCCGCGCCATCCAGGGAGTCCGAGCTTATAGAGGGGATATCAGAAGGGCTTAAGGGGATCCTTTCAGAGGGTATTTCCGATCGGGAACTTGAACGGGCCAAGAGGTCCATAATCACTTCTTTCCTCTATCAGAGGGAGACCTATCGGGGCGAGGCACGACTCTTGGGGTTCTTCGAGGTGATGCTGGGCGATGCCAGGAAAGTGGACGAATACATCGGGGCAGTAAAATCGGTATCCAAAGATGATCTGAGGAGGGTCCTCTCCCGGATGCTGAACTCGCCTCCGGTTGCCGGTCTTATGTCCCCTCAAGGGGAAGGGGAGGGGGTTTTTGAGGGCATCATAAAGGAAGTCTTCGGACCTATAAGGAGAACACGGTTTGAAAACGGTTCCAAGCTACTGCTCCTTGAGGATCACTCCCTGCCGATTGTGGCAGTGACGGTGGCCTTCCGCGGTGGGCTAAGCAGTGAGGATCGCGAAAAGGCCGGTCTGAGCCGGCTCCTCGCACGCTGCCTGACCCGGGGGACCGCCAAAATGACGTCTCTGGAGATCGCCTCAAGGATCGAGGATATGGGGGCAGTCCTTGAGGGGTTTTCCGGACGCGATGCCTTCGGTCTGAGGGGTAAAGTTCCCTCCGAATATATAAGGGACTTCATCGATC
>QMLA01000147.1 GCA_003646585.1 Deltaproteobacteria bacterium
GGTGGCTGTAGGCCCAGGATGTACTTGTAATAGAACTTCAGCGGGCAGCGGATGTAGGTGTTGAGAAGGGAAGCCGAGAGGCCTTTGCCCTGAGAGAGGTAGAGGACCTTCAACCATGCCTTTCCCCTGTCCTTCGGGATGCCCTCTTTGGGCAGGAAGTGGGAGGGTGGGATGGTGAAGGCGGGTTTTTTGATCTCCCCTTCCAGGATTTCGCCCCTTCGTGATTCCTCCTCCCACAGGAGCCTCTCTACAAAGCGGCTCCTGGAGGTCTTCACCTCGAGGCCCTCCGCAGAAAGGGAGGCCGAACTCTGCCAGATGAGATATGCTTCCTTAGCCGAATAAACGAGCCTCTCGAAATGATATCGGACGATTTCCTCCTCCCTCTCCCTTTCCGGCAATCCCAGGGCGGGTCGCAGGGAAGGAGGCAGGAGGGGATCCACTTCCTCATGGGAGGGCAGCACCCCTTCGTTGAGATCCACGATGATGACCTTGTCAAACTTCAGGAGCCTCGTTTCCAGGAGACCCAGCACCTGAAGGGCCACAAGGGGTTCCCCTTCAAAGGGGGTTCTGGTGACCGAGACGATCTGCCTGAAGAGGGAAAAAAGAAGAGGTTGACTCACGGGCTCATCGGCAAAGAGGGACCCTTTCAGGGCGGGCAGTAGCTCCCCTTGCAGGGTGTGGAGGAATTCGTTCTCCAGCGGGTGTCCCGTCTCAAGTTGGGATCCGAAGATGAAGGAGAGAATCCCTTCCACAGTGAGGGCGAGTTCCCTTGCGGTCCTTATTTCCCTCCAGGGGCTTATGATCTTTTGGTGGATCTCCTGAAGGAATGCCTTCGCCTCCGCGGGGTCTACTTCCTCCAGGGCGAGGAAGGCCTCCGTCCCCTTCTCATCAAGCAGCCCCTCCACCTCCTCAAGGTGGAAATAGGGCCTTCCCACCTCCCTTATCCTCTCTTCGATCAAGTGCAGCACAATCCTCCCCTCCTTGCCCGAAGGGGTGAGGAGGCGCTTGAGGAAGGGGTGCCTTATGGTCGCCAGGTAATCCTTGTAGTAGTAACCCCGCGAGGGATCAAAGCCCTCCTGAAGTCTAATGAGCTGATCCAACAGCCCCCAGAGGGCGGTCCTCTCCAGGGGATAACCCAGGGTGACGTTCACCTCCCTTCTGGGGAGCTCGTAAAGCAAGGGGATGAGGGAGGAAGGGTCGGGAAGCACAAGGGCCTCAAAGCCCGATCCCTGATCCTCTCCGAGGGCCTTGACCGCCTCGGTGATCTGCGAGTGGGTATCGAAGGCCTCTATGAAGTGGATCCTGGGCCTTGGGGCCTCTCCGGGCCTTGCGAAATCCAGATCGGCTCCCCAGGAATCCCTCCACCTCCGGTAAAGGGGTGGAAGGTCCCTTGGGGCTTGCCACCATACCTCCGCTCCCCTCTCCCAGAGGAAGCGCAGGATCCTGTCCTCCGCCCCGGTGAGGGCGTAAAAACCCACGATGAAGGTGCCCTCTCCCTGAAGGGGCAGCTTCTCGATCACACGGGCGACCTCCCTCAATCTCCTGCCAGGGGTCGTCATCTGCTCCCTTGAGAGGGCCTCCTCGTAAGCCGACCAGAGCAGATGAAGGTCCTCCAGGAGTTCCCTTGCCCTCTGGGGAACACCCTCGGGATGGGGAAGGGGAAGGGGCTCCTTCATCTCCTTGAAGAACTCCTCAAAGAGCTGGGAAAGCCTGACCCCCCAGGGGAAAAAGGAGGGGAAGTCGTCCTCACTGGCCCTGAGGGTCCCCGTGTCGATGGCACAGCGGTAAAGGAGCCAGGCCCTATCGGGAAGGGTCAGCTGCCTGCTGGGAGGCGATTCGACCCGAAGGGCGAGCTCCTTCACGAAGTCCTCAATGGCATATGTTTTGGGGGGTATGAATCCCCTCCCCAGGATTTCGAAAAGGTAATGCTTGAGGAAGAGGGCTGGCCTTCTGTGGGGGAAGATCACCGTGACTTTGGCCAGCGAGAAGGGGTCTTCGGGGAGGTGAAACTTCCTTGCGATCTCCTCGGCCAGGATCCGCAGGAGGTTGTCCCCGTAGGGGATGACCTTTATGGGTTTCATTAGTACAAAATATTAACATTTTCGTTGACCAATTGGTGTGATCGTGTTAAGCGAGGGGAGATGCGGGTCCTCCTTCCCCAGCATCCTTGGGGGTCAAGGAGGGAGCTCCTCCTGGAGTTTCCCGATCACTGGGTGGTTGAGGTGGGGGAGATAGCCGGGGCAGGGCAGTCACCCCTGGGGGATCGGGACATCGAGAAGGCCCTGAGGGAACCCATTGGTTCGCCGCCCCTTAAGGAATTGGCCAGGGGGCGGAGGGAAGTGGTGATCCTCTTTGACGATATGTCCCGCATCACCCCCGCTAGGGTCGTGATTCCTTGGATCCTTCAGGAGCTTGAGGTCGCGGGTGTAGCCGAGGATAGGGTGCGCTTCATCGCGGCCCTTGGGTGTCACGGTGCCATGACGCGATCGGATTTCGTCAAAAAGCTCGGCGAAGAGGTGGTCTCCCGATTCCCCGTTTACAACCACAATCCCTTTGGGGAATCGGTCTTCGTGGGGGAGACCAAAAGCGGGACCAGGGTCTTTGTAAACGCCGAGGTGATGGGCTGTGACCTGAAGATAGCCATAGGGTCGGTGGCTCCTCATACGATGACCGGTTTTGGGGGAGGGGGAAAGATCGTACTGCCCGGTGTGGCGTCCTTTGAAACCATCGAGGAGTTCCACAAAAAGGGCAAGGAGGCCCTTGGGGGACGCGGAGGGCCTTTTTCGGTCCTTGAACTCCTGAGGGGCAATCCCTTGCGGGAGGACATAAGGGATGCGGTGCAGATGGTCGGTCTCGATTTCAAGGTGGAACTTTTGGTCAATGGGCGTGGGGAAGCGGTTGCAATCTTCGCCGGGTCCCCCGATCTGGCCCACAAGGCCGCCCTGAGGGAGGCCATCCGCCACTACAGGGCCCCTTTCATCGGGGACGCCTCTATAGTGGTGGCCAACGTCTTCTCCAAGGCCAGCGAGGGAGAGATCGGGGTGGTTTCATCGCTCCCCTCCCTTACCCCGAGGGGAGGGGATATGGTCCTGGTGTGCCAAGTCCCCGAGGGTCATGTGACCCACTATCTCATGGGCACCTTTGGGCGCCTCAGCAAAACGCCCCTTGCACTGAAGATACCGCTGCCCAAGCGCCTTCGGCAGCTCATAATCCTCACCCAGTACCCCGAACCTGCATTCTGCGACTATTTTGACGACCCCGAACGCATCGTCTTCGTGAAAGGGTGGCAGGAAGTGCTTTCCCTCCTTAAGGACCGCCATCCTCCGGGCTCAAAGGTCGCCGTATATCCGAGCGCTGACCTCCATTTCTTCGGTTAGGGCCCTCTCCCGCCTTGATTGACGCAGGGGGGTTAAAGTGATATTAGGAACCTTCTAAGTTCAAGGGGGAGGTATGCGGAAATGCCGATGAAGCGTTACCTTTTTACCTCCGAATCGGTTACCGAGGGGCATCCCGACAAGATTGCCGATCAGATTGCCGATGCGATCCTGGATGCCATCCTGGAGAAGGATCCCTATGCAAGGGTGGCATGTGAGTGTTTGGTCACCACGGGGTTGGTGTTCATAGCCGGCGAGATAACCACAGAGTGCTACGTGGAGATGCCCGAGATAGCCCGCCAGACCATAAGGGAAATAGGGTATACGGATGCCAGTTACGGTTTTGACTGGCAGACCTGTGGTGTCATCACCTCCATAGATCAGCAGTCTCCGGACATCGCCCAGGGGGTGGTGGGCAGACAGAACCACGAGATCGGAGCGGGGGATCAGGGCATAATGTTCGGATA
>QMLA01000148.1 GCA_003646585.1 Deltaproteobacteria bacterium
AATGGAATTATACTGAAACTCTTACCTAGATATTTCCTTTCGATATATTCCCTTATTTTCTTTATTCTAAGTTCAAAGGGCTCGATATCGGCCTTTCCTAGCTTTTTAGCAAAACTATCGGTTGTAACTCCTATAATTACATGATAACGTTCCTTAAATGCCCTATCTATAAGCTTCATGTGTCCCTTGTGGAAATGATCGAACGTTCCTCCTAAAGCGATCTTTCTCAAATTTTTCTACAAAAGATAAAATAAGATATGTTTTTATGCTTTTTCGTAGAATGAGTCCTGAGGAAGCATACGTTAAAGCCGGCAGAATAGCTAAGGAAGTTGTTGAAAGGGGAGTTAAACGGATTGAGGAAGAAGCGTATATCCTAGAGATATGTGAGAAAGTAGAGGATGATATAATAGGGTTTGGAGGTAAACCGGCCTTTCCTTGCAATGTTTCTCAAAATGAAGAAGCGGCTCACTACACGGCTGCTCCGTTTGATAAGAAGAAGATAGAAAGGGGAGCGTTGGTAAAGCTGGATATAGGAGTTCATGTGGAGGGCTTTATCGCAGACGTAGCAATTACAATAGGATTGAGCAAGAGGTGGGACAACTTAGTAAATGCGGCTAGAGAGACGCTGAAATACGCTCTTATGAAAGTAGAGCCCGGTTTAAGCTTTTCAACGTTTGGAGGATATGTTGAAGACAAGGCTAGATCGTTAGGCTATATTACGATAGAAAATCTTGCGGGACATCGATTAGGTCCCTACATATTACATGCTGGAGAATCCGTACCTAATAGAAGGACTCTAACTTCCTCATCCTTTAAAGTAAAAGAGGCCTATGCAATAGAACCCTTTATAGTAGAGTTAGGCGCCGATGCTGTGGTTATTGGAAAGGGTAAGAGCAATATCTACAGGTTATCAAGCTTCAAGAAAATTAAAGATAAGAAGATGGGGAGAATAGTGCTTGAGTTATGGAGTAAATATAAGGGGCTCCCCTTTGCCTCCAGATGGATAGTTAACGAGTACGGAGAAAATGGACTAAAAATTCTAGATCAGCTGGTTAAGAAGGGAATCGTCCATAGTTACCCGGTCTTAGTGGAGGCAAGTAATGCTCCAGTCGCTCAATTTGAACACACGATTTTGATAAAGGAGGACCGGATTATTGTAACTACGGCTTAAACGGTTCGGCATATATTAGCTTGATGTACATAGGAGTATTGCATTTAGGACATTTTCCGCTTTGTTTTAAAACGTAGTCTCCTTGCTGAAATTTCCTTTTGTTTTTAAGTCCACACCTAGGACATTCTTCAATCGAGACAATGTTTTCCCTTCTCTCTAGTTCTTCCATGATAGAATCCACCTACTGCGATATTCCTAGCGTATTGCCAACTCCTATTATTATCGCTTTTCCTCCATAGGGTACTTTGTTCTCCACTATCCTAAGTACAGCTTCCTTTACCTCATCAACGGACTCAGCTATCTCCTTTTTCATTATCGATATCGCCTCTATTATTGATTCCTTAATTATAACAGCATATAGAGGAATCCCGTACTTATGCGCTATTTCTTCAATCTTAAACTTCTCAACTCCTAAACCACCTATGGCAGCCCCTATTCCCTCAGCAACTTCCCCCGTTTTTTCTCCCTCTAGCTTAAGAGCCGCATCTATCATTATTATCGTCGAAGCGTCGGAATAGTGGCCGTTTAGTAAATTTATCAACGCTTCATCTACCTTGCCAACGGAACCTTGAGGTCCTTCGGCTTTAATCAAGGCCAGCTTTCTACCTTTATATTCAAGCTCAGCCATTACCGTCTCCCTTGCTATTTTTACTTTCTTTACATCTTTCATCAAATGTGAGACGACTAAAGGACCTACGCCATCGCCCAACGGCTGACCTTCTTCAAGAGCTTTCATGGCTGAAACTAACGCTTCAGCTTCTCTTAATAGTGTAGGGAGTATCATTTGAAGCTGAGCTAGAATATAAACGTTAGAAGACTTCTTGCCTAAAATGTAAAAGTGTCTTACGACCTTGTAAATGGAGTTTAAAGCAGCTGCAACCTCTACCATATTTAAAGCACAGCTTCTTTCTATTTCAGTAGAATCTCTAGGAAGCAACCTCGCTACCTCCTCTTTTAACTGTATATCTTGTGTAGTAAGTACATGATCGAGCTTTTTAACGATTCCTACTGGATCCAAGTCGACGGGCAATATCGTTACAAACTCTATTAATTCTTCGAACCTAGCCCTTCCTTCAGCAGTAGTTCCCTTTTTTTGTACGTAATTTAACATTGTTACCCTTGCCTTATCCCTAAACATTTTTAACTTATTCAGATACCTAGATACTTCACCTAAGATTGTCCATGCTTGAATTTTCTGTCCATAAACTATTAGGATGATAAAGGGTATCCATATTATGACTAGTTGGAGTATGGGAGGGAACTGGTTATCGCCAAAGGGAAGCCATAGAAGCGCCATTATCATTTCGCCTTTCGAAAATCCTCATAATAAAGGTTTTGGAAGGGCGCCGGCACCGCTGCTTCGCGAGGGCTCCCGCACCTCACTAACACAGCGGCGACGACGGGTTTCACTTCCGGGTTCGGAATGAGACCGGGTGGGCCCCCGTCGCTATGGCCGGCTATTCTAAACCCTACAACGACCTCTATTTAATCTTTTATTTACCGTTTCATATCTATGCGTAAGGTTTTTGAATGAATTCCTATATATAGGTAGTAGTTGATGGGGGCGTCGTCTAGCAAGGCAGGACGGCAGGCTCCAGAAGGTTCAACAGGTTCGCTGACTAAAGGATGATGTGCTTCTGGAGCGCCTGGAGGAACCTGTTGGTCGTGGGTTCAAATCCCACCGCCCCCATCACATTTTAATTTATGCGGGTTTCTAACAGTTCAGCTCCTTAATAGCTTTCGCTATAGCTGGTGCTACACTAACTTTCGTCGTAGGATTCGGTACGGTATCTGAGCTCACTATCGCCTTTATATTCATCTTTAAAATCTTCATTAACGCATTATTTACGAATAATCCATGAGTACAAGCGACGGTTATCGATCTTACATCCATTTTCCTTAACAACTTTATTGCCTCAATCATCGTCCCTCCAGTACTTATTATATCATCTACTAAAAGGACATCCCTTCCCTTTAAGTTAAGAGGTTTACTGATAGTAACCTCAACTTCAGAAGGGCTTATTCTCCTTTTAGTTAAAGCCCCGTAATCGCTCGCATTTATCGCTTCAGCAGCTAATTTCGCCCATCCCTCAGACTCCACATCCGGTCCTATAACGATGACGTCTTCTCCTACTAGTCCTTGACTCCTAGCAAAAGAGGAAAGATACGGCATTGCACTAACGTCTATTACTTTGCCGCCAAATATTCGCTCAAAGTTAATTACCCGATGTCTATGAGCATCTACTGTAATTAACGTTTTTATACCAACCCCCTTTAGCAGCTTAGTAACGGTGACGAGGCTGATGGCTTCTCCGGGTTTAAACCTTTCATCTTGCCTTGCATATGGAAAGTAGGCAAAGACAAGTGAAACATGCTTCGATCCTAGATCGTTTAGCGCATCGGCAATTAGCAGGGTTTCTATCAAGTACTCATCTGGCTTTAACGCTCCTGATTGAACGATTATCGCATGTTTACCAACGACGTCACAGTTTATCCTTACGTATTTTTCTCCATCCGGAAATTTTTTTATTTCCATATCTGCTAGAGGAATACTCAGCTCTCGCGCTACTCTATAAGCTACACGGCTGTTTGAAGAGCCCGGAACTATTATCTTTTCAGACATCTCTCCATAAGTTCGCATGTTTCAAAATATATGTGTATTGTTC
>QMLA01000149.1 GCA_003646585.1 Deltaproteobacteria bacterium
GAGATGATCTTGGAGACCTCCTTGCTGTCAAGGCCTGTGGCCTTGGCCACATCACCCGGCCTCACCGGCTTTCCGGCCTTCCTCAGCGCCTCAAGGACCATTTCCCTCTTGTCCATCTCCCGACCTCCTCGCCTCTTTTCTCATGACCTCGGCCAGATGCCTTATCTCGCCGAGGTCCTTGACCATCATCTCCCATCCATACCAGTAGGCGTAGTCGGGGTTTATGTGGAAGAAGGCCTGATAGGTCCTCATCCTGTGCTTCATGAACATCTGACAGAGCACCTGCTCGATATAGGAAAGCTCGGATATGTCACCGCCTCCCGTCCTCATGAAGAAAAGCAGATTCGGGTAGGCGAAGGGATAACCCTCGGGCTTCTTCAGGATGCCATCCCTGTAAAGCCCCGCCACGATCTCTATGGCCTCCGCCATCAGCCGGTCGGCCTCCTTCAGCATCCTGTCGCCCATCTCCAGCTGCTGCCGGACGTAACCCTCGGAATGGCACCTGGAGCAGGTCTTCACCATTCTCTCCTTCTCCTTCTGCCACTCCTCCTCGGTGAGCCTCGCAAGCCTTAGGGCCTTCACCGCCTCGAGGATCTCGGTGGGTTTGCCGGTCTCGGGATCGAGGACCCCTAAGGCCTTGAGGATCGTCACCCTGTCCTTGGCCCACTGGGGGTCTTCAGGAAGGGGCAACCTTACGCCTAGGAAACCCCAAGCGGTGCGGTTCTCGTGATCCCCATCGGGCATATGACAATCCTGACAGGTCGGGGCCTGGGCCGCTTCGGGAAGATCCCCCATCTTTTTGGCCATCCATCGGGAGCCGTGCTTGGAACTGGACCACATCTCCCACTGGGGATGATCATAGCCCATGTGACACTTCTGGCAGGCCTGGGGGTTTAAGGCTTCTTTCTCGGAGAAGCTGTGCCTTGTGTGGCACTCGTCGCAGGAATTCACCTCATAGCGATAACCCTGGACCCGAAGCCCTTTGAGGTCCTCATCGGTCTTAATGCCCATGTTGTGACAGCCCCCACAGCCCCTCTTCCCCTCTATGAGCTCATTGGGTTCAAGGGGAGTCACCGGCAGGGCCATCATGGCCTTCCAGCCCAAACTGTGCTTTCCCCTTGAAAATTGCTCGAATTGCTCCTCATGACACTGGCCACACACCCGCTCATCGGGCAACCTGGCCAGGTGGGCATTGCGGGGGCTTCGGTGCTTGGAACCGTGACACACCGAACAGGTGACGTCATTTACCGCATGCTCGCTCGTCTGCCAGTCCTTCACTATCCCCGGGGTCTTGACCCGATGGCAGTTGATGCACACCTCGGCCGAAAAGGATGACCCAACGAGGACCAAAAAAAAGACGAAGGTTCCCACCAACCTCAAAAAGCCCATCCCTCTCCTCCTCATTGGACTTGGCAGGAGGGACAGAACCAGGTTCCCCGTCCCGAAAGCACCCGGCGCCTTATAGGGGACCCGCAGCGGGGACAAGGTCTTCCCTCCTTCCCATACACCCTCAACCTCTCCTGATAAAGCCCAGGCCGACCATAAAGATCCCGCCAGTCCGATATCGTCGTCCCCCGCAAGGAGATGGCCTCAAGGAGGACCTCCCTTACGGCCCCAAAGATCCTCAGCCGTTCCTCCGGGGATAGACGGGAGGCCGGCACAAAGGGGTCCACGGCGGCCACAAAGAGGGCCTCCGACGCATAAATGTTCCCGACTCCAAGGAGGAAGTCCTGATCCATGAGGAGGGCCTTGACCGGCCTGCTGGAATCCCAAACAAGGGGTGGATCCCCAAGGAGGGGATCGACCCCCTTGGGAAGACCGCCAAGGGGCCCTATGCTCGAGAGGCGGCGGCGATCTATCAGGTGGATCTCCCCTCCGGGAAACCTCAGGGTGAGCCTCGGGGGCCTCTCAGGAGCCCCGAGCTTAAGCCTCCCGCTCATCCCGAGCCTTATGACCACATCCCCACCTTCCAGGGTGAGAACGAGGGCCTTACCATGCCTCTTGACCGCACATACCCTCCCCCTGAAGAGGACCTCCGAACCCCTTAGCTTCGAATCGAAAACCGACACCCCGAGGACCTCCTCACCGAGGATCTCCTCCTCAAGCTGTCCCCTGAGGGTCTCAACCTCAGCAAGCTCAGGCACCTTCCTCCTCCCTGCAGCCCCTGCAGACCCCTACCGCATAACAGACCAGCTCCTCCACCCTATGGCCCTCCGCCTCAGCGGATACAGACGGGGGAGGAACCCCCAGGTCATAAACCCTCCCGCATACCCGACACTTGAGATGGACATGCTCGGAGGTATCGAAGTCATAACGGGCCCTCTCCTTCTCGATCACCAGCTCCTTCACAAGCCCATGCTCCTTCAAAAGCTCCAAGGTGTTGTAGACCGTGGCCCTCGAGATGGCCGGCAACCGCTCCTTCAACCCACGATAGATATCCTCAGCAGTGGGATGATCGCGATGCTCGCAAAGGTACTCCAGAACCGCATACCGCTGAACCGTCCACCTCACCCCCCTCTCGGCAAGAAGGGACATACACCTGCTTATCTCCTCCTTCTTCATAGAAATTTTTTTCTAACATTAAAATTTGTCTGTGTCAATACCGAGTTTTAAATTCCCGTCTCAGCCGGTTAATGAAGGGGATGTTTTATTTAAGCATCTTGACGAATTCTTCAACGGGTATAGCGGGCATGCTCATCAATTGGACTGTTCCTCTGGATCCCAGTTCGACCGACATCTTGGCTATGGCGGTGTTATCGGGGGCCTCGACGATGTTGACGAAATCGTAGGGTCCCAAAACCGCGAACTGCTGGAGCACCTTCACCCCCAGTTTTTCCTCTATCTCGCGGTTAACCTCCAGTATCCTCTCGGGGTGCTTCTTTATGGTCTCCCGCCCCTCATCCGTCAAAGTGCTCAAAACCACATAATAAGCCATCCTTCCCCTCCTTTTTCTTTTGGATTCTGCCACGCCATCTCCCGCTGTCAAGAAATGGCTTTTCAATTTTCAACAACCTTGTGCAGGACTACCCCCAAAACCCCCTCGACAAATCCCTCCCTCAAAAGATATACGATGTTCGACTCCTCAAAGTAAATGGGAAAGATTTCAGGGTGCAGGGGGCTGAGATTGTCACCATTGAGGGGCTCCCGGAGGATCATCCCGTCAAGAAGGCCTGGGTGGAGGTCCCGGAGATCGAGGTTCATATCATCGAAAGCGAGGACAAGATGGGAGGGATTGGCGAGCCGGGAGTGCCTCCTGCCGCTCCGGCGGTCATAAATGCCATCTATGACGCCGTAGGGGGTGAGGTTGGGGAAGATACCAGCTACCCCTGAAAGGATCCTGAAGGCCCTGAAGGCTTAAACCGAGAGCCTCGATATATCGGCGACCTCCCTGAAAAACCTCCAGATCGAACCGAGGAGGGCGAGGCGGTTGTTCCTCAAGGCCTCGTCCTCCTCCATTACCAGAACCTCATCGAAGAACCTGTCAATTATTGGCCTCATCTTCACAAATAGCGAGAGGGCGGCCCCGTAATCCTCCCCCTCAAGCAACGGCCGAGCCCGTTCGGCCACCTCAAGGTAGGTCCTGTAGAGATCCTCCTCTTCCGGCTCCCTGAAGAGCTCGGGCCTCACCTCCTCCGGGTAGCTCATTCCTCGGAGGATATTGGCCACCCTTCTTGAGGCAATGACCAGCGATTCGAATTGCTCCGAGGCCCTGAAATCGTGAAGGGCCCTGACCCTCTGCCTCACATCCACCAGGTCACCCCTCTCCACTTCAAGGACCGCCTCTATCTCATCCCTGAGGAACCCCTCGGAAAGCAACATCCCCTCGTA
>QMLA01000150.1 GCA_003646585.1 Deltaproteobacteria bacterium
GCCGAGCTCATGCCGATGCCCATCATGTTGGCCCATAAGCTCGCCCAGAGGCTTGCCAGGGTGAGGAAGGAGGGGATACTGGATTTTTTGCGCCCGGATGGAAAGACCCAGGTTACCCTCGAGTATGTGGACGGCAGGCCCGTAAGGGTCGATGCCGTTGTGATAGCCGCCCAGCATCATCCCACCGTCAGCTACAGCACCCTCAGGGAGGGGATAATCGAGGAGGTCATAAAGAAGGTCATTCCCCCTTCGATGATCGATCACAGGACCCGTTTTTACATAAACACCACCGGAAGGTTTGTGATCGGTGGCCCCATGGCCGACTGCGGCATGACCGGGAGAAAGAACATCGTCGATACCTATGGCGGTATGGGTCACCACGGCGGCGGTTCCTATTCGGGCAAGGATCCCACCAAGGTGGACCGTTCCGGTTCCTACATGGCCAGATACGTGGCGAAGAACATCGTGGCTGCAGGCCTCGCCAAAAAGTGCGAGGTGCAGGTTGCCTACACCATAGGAGAACCCGAGCCGGTCTCCTTAATGCTTGATACCTTCGGTACCGGGGTGGTCCCCACCGACGATATAGCCCGGGTGGTGAGGGAAATTTTCGACTTCCGTCCCGGACGCATCATCGACCACCTCGAACTGAGGAGGCCCATTTACCGAAAGACCGCATGCTACGGGCACTTCGGCAGGGAAGAACCCGAATTCACATGGGAGAAGACCGACAAGGTGGAGGAGTTGCGGGAGGCCTTCGGCATATGAGGGACTGTCACATAAAGGACCCATCGCTGCGGGAGAAGGGCAGGGGACGGATAGAATGGGCCGCCCAGGGAATGCCCGTTTTGGGACTTCTGAGGGAGAGGTTTTCCAGGGAGAGGCCCCTTGAAGGGGTCAGGATTTCGGCGTGTTTGCACGTCACCACCGAGAGCGCCCAGCTCATGCTCACCCTGAAGGCAGCAGGGGCAGATCCGCTGCTGTGTGCCTCCAATCCCCTATCCACCCAAGACGATGTGGCCGCAAGCCTCGTCTTCGATCACGGGATAAAGGTGTACGCCCTCCGCGGGGAGGACCCGAGGACCTATTACGAACATATCCGTCAGGCAATAGTCCACAGGCCTTCGATCATCCTGGACGATGGGGGGGATTTGACCTCCCAGGTGCATCTTTTGGGGCTTGGCAGGCTCGATGAACTCAAGGAACCGGTGAGGGAATGGGCTCTCTCACTTTCTCCCGAGGAACGTTCCGGGATAATCGAGGGCATCCTGGGAGGGACGGAGGAGACCACCACGGGGGTGCTTCGCTTGAGGGAGATGGAAAGGGAAGGGGTGCTGCTTTTCCCCGTGATCGCGGTCAATGATGCTTACACGAAGTACCTCTTCGATAACCGCTATGGGACGGGCCAAAGCACCATAGACGGCATCCTCAGGGCCACCAACAGGCTCCTTGCCGGATCGACCTTCGTGGTGTGCGGTTATGGTTGGTGTGGCCGCGGGATAGCGATGCGGGCGAGGGGGATGGGGGCAAGGGTCATCGTAACGGAGGTCAATCCCATCCGGGCCCTGGAAGCGCTGATGGACGGCTTTGAGGTGATGTCCCTGCAGGAGGCGGCCCCCATTGGCGATTTCTTCGTCACGGTGACGGGCAATTACCACGTCATTCGGAGGGAGCACCTTGAGAGGATGAAGGATGGTGCTATCCTGGCCAACTCAGGCCACTTCAATGTGGAAGTGGACCTTGAGGCCCTCGAGGAGATGGCCCAGGGGAGGAGCCAACCCCGTCCCGGTGTCACCCAGTATGTGATGCACGATGGCAGGAGGATCAACCTCCTGGGGGAGGGCAGGTTGGTGAACCTCGCCTGTGCCGAGGGGCACCCCCCTGAGGTAATGGATATGAGTTTTTCCAACCAGGCCCTGTGCTGTGTCCATCTGTGGAAGAAGGGGAAAGGACTGCAGAGGAGGGTATATAGGGTTCCCGAGGAGATAGATCTGGAAGTGGCAAGGCTCAAGCTCAGGGCCATGGGGATCGAGATCGATTCCCTCACCCCCGAACAACGTCGCTACCTCGAATCCTGGACGTCAGGGACTTAGCTGCCTCACCTTCAGGGTCCTCATGCGGTTGATCGCTCCGGCGACCTCAAAGATGCGGGGCATCGCGAAGTTGGGGGGCTTGTAAGGCACAAGGCAATCCAGTCCCTTCTCCCTCACTTCGGCCATGAGCAGCTCAAGTCCCTCCTTGAGGGATCTCTTCCCATCGGCATACCTCTGGGCATACCGGTGGATCATCGCCCCTATGGCCCTGGTCTGACTTTCGTCCACCAGCTGTTCCAAGGCCGACAGATCGATGAGGGTGGTCCCAAAGAGGATCGCCTTGAGGCCCTTGATGTCGATCTTCACATCCCGCTTTCCCCTGCTGGGATCGAAGGACTCGGGTTTCGGGGCCCTCGGGGTTATCGTGCCGAAATTCTCACCCCCTTCATCCCTCCGCCTTGAAGCATAAACCTTAGAGATCTCCTTGGCCCTTTGGGTCACGCAGCGGGGACGATAGCTGTCCATCATGATCACCGTGTCGGCTACATCGAAATAATCACCCGATCCCCCCATCACCAGGACCGTGGAGACCCCGAACTGACGGTGGAGCTTCTTGACCTTGTCCACAAAAGGGGTTATGGGCTCCTTTTCCTTCGCCACCAGGGCCTGCATCCTCTCGTCCCGCACCATGAAGTTGGTGGCCGAGGTGTCCTCATCCATCAACAGAACCCTCGCCCCCACCTCAAGGGCCTCCATTATGTTCGCGGCCTGAGAGGTGGACCCCGAAGCGTTCTCCGTGGAGAACTTCCTCGTGTCCTTTCCAAAGGGGAGGTTGGATATGAAGGGGCTTATGTCCACCTGTTCTATGTAGCGGCCATCTTCTGCCCTGATCTTCACCGCCCCCTGATCGCTCACCACATACTCCCTTCCGTCCCCCGGAATGTGGTTGTAAATGCCCCTTTCAAGGGCATGGAGCAGGGTCGATTTCCCGTGGAACCCCCCGCCCACAATGAGCGTCACCCCCTTGGGTATCCCCATTCCCCTGATCCTGCCGCGGTTGGGCAGCTCCACGGTGACCTCGAGTTCAAAGGGGACCTCCACCGGTACGACCCCTTCCTTTAGGGGCCTGTCGTCAACGCCGCTGCGCCTGGGGAGGATTGCCCCTTCGGCCACAAAGGCCACAAGGCCCAGTTCCTCCAGCATTTCCCTTAGGGCTTCCTGGTCCTCACACACCTCCACATGCCTCCTCAGGGCCACCTTGTCCACCGATGCCCAGAAGAGGCTTTCCCGAACTATCCTGGGGATTTCTCCAAAAAACATCTCCTGTGCCTCATGCCCGAGGATGGTCCTTCCATGGGCCGGAAGGCCCACGAAGAACCTCACCTCAAGCCACCCATCCTTGAGGATGACCGAAGTCCTCTCCAGGATCTCCTGACCCCCTGTGTCTATGTCTATCAGGCCACTTCGCCCCGTCCCCCTCCTTCCCTTCGAATATCGCCTGATGGCTCCTTCGAAGGCCCGCGAGAGGAAGTCCCTGAAGGCCACCTCACGGGGCTTGCGGGAAAAGAGATCCGGAGGGAATCCCGTTTCCCTCACCGGGATCAACACCCTGACACGGGAGGGAGAAGCGAAGGGATCCCCCTGGGCATGATCGATCGATAGGCGGAAGGTGCCGAAATCGTAGAGGCCCTCTATGTCCTTGTAGGCCTTGTAACCCCTGCCGTTGATCTTCTTAAGGATCCTCTTGAGATCGTTCCCGGTCATTGCCCCCTCCCC
>QMLA01000151.1 GCA_003646585.1 Deltaproteobacteria bacterium
CTTAAGAGGGCCGTGACCTGGGCGAGGCTCCTCGGGGCAAGGGTCGTGACCTTTCACCCCCCGAGGTGGTCGAGCTTCGAATTCCTCTTTTGGTTCTGGCTCAACTGGATCAAGGATTTCGCCGAGGAGACCGGAAGGGCGGTCCATCTCTCCATGGAGATCATGCCCCTGGAAAACAGGACCTTCTCGGGTTATTTCTGGAATAATCCCCAGAGCCTGGTCAAATTCGCCAAGAAGAAGAACCTCCGCATCACCCTGGACATCACCCACATGGCCACAAGGACCACGGACATCATCCCCTTCTTCCTCTCCCTCTATGAGCCGGATCTGGTCGAAAACATCCACTTCAGCGATTTCGGTCCCACCGAACAGCACCGCTTCCCCGGCAGGGGTGTCTTACCCATAACGAGATTCCTGAACCTCCTTAAGCGCCTCAACTATCAGGGCCTGCTGACTGTCGAGCTGACCCCGAGCGAGCTGCCCAACTCAAGGGGAGAGGTCATCTCGCAACTGAAGGCATTGACCGATTTCATAAAGGAGGTGATGCGTTGACCGGGATCCTGGTGGTCTTCACCACCTTCGACAAGGCAGAGGATGCCCGAAGGATGGCCCGAAGCCTCCTGCAAAAGAGACTTTCTGCCTGCATCCAGATCCTGGGCCCCATAAGGAGCTTTTATCGCTGGAAAGGGAAGGAAGAGGAGGCCGAAGAGTGGCTCTGCCTGATCAAGACCACCCAAGAGCTCTATCCCGAACTTGAGGCCGTAATCCTCGAGCAACATCCCTACGAGACCCCCGAGATTGTGGCCCTCCCTGTGGTGAGGGGAAGTCGAGGGTATCTGGAATGGGTGCGGCAGGAAGTTGATATCCGGGGGAAATTGGGATAGCCTTACCCTTCCATGGCTTCCGAGAGTCAAGTCCTCAAGCAGAGGAGGGAGAAGGCCCAAAGGTTCAGAGAGGAGGGGATCGATCTTTATCCCCGCGACTTCAAGGTCGAAACCACCTCGGAGGATCTGCTGCGCCGCTTCGGCCATCTCGACCCTAGGGACCTGGAAGGGGTCGGGGAGGAGTTCACCCTGGCGGGAAGGATCATGGCCATCAGGGACTTCGGCGGCTCGGTCTTCAGCCACATTCAGGACAGAAAGGGGCGGATCCAGATATACCTGCGCAGGGACATCCTGGGAGAGGGCCCCTTTAAATTCTTCAAGCGGCTCGACATAGGGGACATCATCGGCGTAAGGGGGAGGCCGTTCAAAACCCGTACCGGTGAACTCACCCTGGAAGTCCATCAGTTCAAGTTGCTTTGCAAGTCCTTGAGACCCCTTCCCGAGAAGTGGCACGGGCTGACCGATGTGGAGATCCGTTACAGACAGCGTTATCTTGACCTCATCGTCAATCCCCCTTGCAGGGAGACCTTCAGGAAGCGAAGCCTCATTATCCAGACCATAAGGAAGTTTCTGCTGCAGAGGGATTTCCTGGAGGTGGAGACCCCTGTGATGCAACCCATACCCGGCGGGGCGGCGGCAAGGCCCTTCAAGACCTATCACAATGCCCTCGAAATGGAGCTTTACCTGAGGATAGCCCCTGAGCTTTACCTCAAGAGGTTGGTCGTCGGGGGCTTTGAGAGGGTGTTCGAAATAGGCAAGAACTTCAGGAACGAGGGCATCTCGAGCCTTCACAACCCCGAGTTCACCATGCTCGAGTTCTATCAGGCTTACAGCACCTATGAAGACCTCATGGCCCTCACTGAGGAGTTGTTTTGCGAACTCGCCCAGAAGGTCTGTGGCGGCCTAAGGATCAGTTATCAGGGAACCGAGATCGACCTGACCCCTCCCTGGCCGAGGATCCCCATGAGGGAGTCGCTCCTTGAGTTCGGCCTCGATGAGTCGGTCCTGAGGGAGAGGGAAGCGGCCTTAAGGAAGGCCCGCGAACTGGGGATCGAGCTAAGGGGTGACGAGTCCCACGGGGAGCTCATAAATGCCCTCTTTGAGGAGGTCGTTCAGCCCCAGTTGATTCAACCCACCTTCATCATCGATCATCCCGTTGAGGTCTCGCCCCTTGCCCGGAGGAAGGATGACGATCCTCAGCTGGTTGAGCGTTTTGAGCTGTTCATATACGGCAGGGAGATAGCCAATGGCTTCTCCGAGCTCAACGATCCCGAGGACCAGAGGCTCAGGTTTATGGAACAGCTCAAAAGGCGGGGGGTTCAACAGGAGGAATTCTTCCTCGATGAGGACTTTCTGGTTGCCCTCGAGTACGGCATGCCCCCTACGGCCGGAGAGGGCATAGGCATTGACCGCCTCGTCATGCTCTTTACGGATTCCCCTTCCATAAGGGACGTGATCCTGTTTCCACCCATGAGGAAGAAGGCTTGAGGATCCCTTTTGAGCTTTTCGTCGCTTTGAGGCATCTCAAGTCGAGGAAGAGGGAACGCTTCATCTCGGTGGCCACCCTCATCTGTCTGGTGGGGGTAACTCTAGGGGTCATGGCCCTGATTGTGGTCCTCTCGGTGATGAACGGGTTTCAGGAAACGATAAAGGAAAGGATCCTCTCCCTTTCGGCCCACATCCTGGTGCTGAGCCATCGGGGTACCATCGCGGAACCGGAGGAAGTCCTGGAAAAACTCAGGGACATTGAGGGCATCCGGTCCCTTTCCCCTATGGTCCTGGCACAGGTCATGGTCAGCTCGCCCTTTTCGAGTTCGGGGGCCGTGTTGAAGGGCGTGAGACCCGATGCCCCTGAGATCCTCTATCTCAGGGAGAGGATCGTAGGAGGGAGGGGAGGGCTTGAGCCGGGTGAGGTGTGGCTTGGGATTGAACTGGCAAGGCTCCTGGGGGTGAGGGTCGGAGACAGGGTGCAGGTCCTTTCGCCCGTGGCCCTGCTCCATCCCTTTGGACGGATCCCGCGGATCAGGGAGGTGCGGGTTGGGGCGATCTTCCGCTCGGGCATGTACGATTACGATGCCACCCTGGTCCTCATGCCCCTTGATGATGTCCAGGGCTTCCTCTCCTTGGGCCATTCGGTGACCCATATAGCCATAAGGATCGAGGACATCTACAGGGCCCACCGGCTTTCCACAAGGATCCAGCAGCTCCTGGGGGGTTCCTTCTTCTGCCGGGACTGGATGGAGATGAACAGGAATCTCTTTTATGCCCTGAGGATGGAAAGGAGGGTGATGTTTGTGTTGCTGTCCCTTGTGGTAGCGGTGGCCTCCTTCAACATAATAGCGGTTTTGATGATGACCGTGATGGAGAAAAGGAGGGAGATAGCCATCCTGCGCTCCATGGGGGCGGCCAGAAGCACGATCCACAGGATCTTCCTCTTGGAAGGGCTGCTGATAGGCATTGGAGGGACCATCCTGGGGATGATCGGGGGGATCCTTCTGGCCTTAAATGTCCAGAGGATAAGCGCTGCCATTGAAGACCTGCTGGGAATCAAGTTTCTCCCCCCCGATGTCTATTACATCACAGAGGTCCCCTCCAAGGTGAGCGTTTCGGATGTGCTGTGGATTGCCGTCCTTGCTCTTGGCCTCAGCCTGCTTTCGGCCCTCTATCCCGCATGGAAGGCATCGAGGCTTGATCCCGTAGAGGTGTTGAGGTATGAGTGAGCCACTCCTTGAGGCAAGGGGCATAACGAAGGTCTTCCGACGGGGATCCGAGGAGATATGGGCCCTGAGGGGGATAGACCTGGAGGTGGGTGAGGGGGAGAGGCTCGCCATAGTGGGGGCATCGGGAGCGGGAAAGAGCACCCTGCTGCATGTCCTGGGGACCCTGGAGAGGCCCACCGGTGGCTCGGTGAGGTATC
>QMLA01000152.1 GCA_003646585.1 Deltaproteobacteria bacterium
AACGGTCCTGAAGGTGCCCGGCATAGAAAGGGGCGGCTCCAGGACCATCGCCATTGAGCCACTGAAAAAACAAATAAGCCATCAGGGGCTGGTCGGTGCCATCGGCATCGAAGCGGTGGTTGCCCTGAGAAAACTCGGCATCAGTAATGTTTACGTCTACGGGGTAACCGGGGCGGCCATTGAGGCCGTCAAGACCGGCCTTTGTCCGGTCATAGTCTGCGTTGATAATGAGATTCCGGCTTTGACCAGGAAATTGGGCGAGGAAAACATAGACTATGAAACGATTGATTTGAGGCAAAGCTAAGAGCACCAGCCCCAGGCCATCAGCGCCAGAAAGCCTTGACGGTCCCCGCCGGTGTGCTCCGGTCACACCGGTTTTTTATGCCTCAAAATGGGAAGCTCAGGCATTGACATCCCCGCCCCGAACCATTATAATCAAGTACAATTGTTTATAAACAATCCCACTTTATTTTGGAGGCAATTCGGAGATGCGCAGGTTAAGTGTTCTTCTGGCAGGTCTATTCCTGGTACTCGGCCTACTTGGTACAGGAGTGCCACCAGTGTCCGGGAATGGGGGCACTGATTGGCCGCAGTTCCACAAAGACGCCGCCAACACCGGCAATACCAGCTCAAATGCGCCTGATAGCGCCAGCCTGGTATGGTTCAGCGATGATATAAACGCCGTTGAGTCCTCATCGGTGCTGGTGGCTGATGGTTATGTCTATGTCTATTGCAACGGCGATACGGCGGCGGTAGACCACATAAAGTGCCTCAATGCATCGACCGGGGCACTTGTCTGGACCAGCGATGATTTAAGCGGCTCCTCCTGGGATTCCTGGGCGTCACCCGCGTACCATAATGGCAAGGTCTTCATGGCCAGCGGCACCAATGTGTACGGTATCAATGCCAGCGACGGCACGGTAAACTGGACTTACGCCATACCCTCGGCGGCGGAAGCGACTAACGGCAGCGTCACCGTGGCTGATGGCAAGGTCTTTGTCAATGATTGGGACGGCTCTCATTATTACTGCCTCAATGAGACCGACGGCGCCCTTATCTGGACCTTTGACGTAAGCGGCTATGCCCAGGGTACTCCCGCCTATGACAATGGCCGGGTCTACCTTACCAGCTGGGAATGGGGCGGTAATGGCCATGTTTACAGCGTCAACGCATCCAGCGGCAGCCAGATATGGCACAATACGGCCCCCCTCCCGGTTGCCGGCTCGGCGGCGGTGGCCGATGACGTGGTCTACTATGCCACCTATAATTTCGGCGGTACGGGCAAGCTCTACGCGGTAAATTCTGACAATGGCTCCTCTATCTGGGAAACTGCCGACATGCAGAGCACCGATGCCACGCCAGCCGTAGCCGACGGCAAGGTCTATATTTGCGGCGGTTCGCCGGGGTGGTGGGACCTGGCGACCTATTGCTTCGCCACGGAAGACGGCTCCCAGCTGTGGCAGGTGGACGACATCGGCGGCTGGACGTGCTCCATGGCAGCAGGCGCCAATGCCGTGGTGGTCGGTAATCTGAAAGACCCTTACAGCGGCGCCGGCAGCTACGGCACATACGCCCTCGACCTGGATACCGGCGCCACCATATGGAGCTCGGCCTACGGTGGTTCATCTCCCACCGTGGCTGATAGCAAGGTGTTCACCATAGCCCAGGGCAGGGTATACGCCTTTGGCACCCCGGCCGGCAATCCGGTTGACCTTGAGGCGGTATCCATAAGCCTGCCCACTTTCATCAATAACGGGCAGGCGAACGATATATCCGCGGTGATAAAGAACAACGGCACGGGGACAGCGGAGACCATCGAGGTAACTCTCAGCGCCAATAGTACCGTCGTGGAGACCGAGACCATCGCCACGCTGGCCGCCGGCGAACAGGTAACGGCCAACTTTACCTCGTGGTCGCCGGACATAGGTGACTATACGCTGCAAATCACGGTGGACCCGGATAACGCTATCCCTGAGTCTGATACCAGTAATAACCAGCTGACCAAGGCGGTATCCGTCCCCCAGATGAAGCAGGGCCTGCTCACCGGCTGGAACTTCGTGGCCACGCCGAAAAAGCTGAAAGACGGGCACAAGACTGCCGGGCAGGTTTTCGGTGACGTGAGCACGGACAATCACTCCATATGGGTATGCGCGGCACCAGATGGCTGGGAAGCCCTGAGTTCAGATAACACTGTCTCGCCGTTAACCGGCATATGGGTCTATTCTTCCGGTAGCACGGAAATATACTTTGCCTTTGACACCAACCCGATAAGCACACCGCCGACGAAACAACTGTATGCCGGCTGGAGCACCATCGGCTTTTCCGACACCGAGGCGACATCGGCCAACTCCGCCCTCACCTCCGTTGAATCAAAGTGGGCGTATTTAATCGGCTTCGATGCCGAGAACCAGAGATACGATGACTCAATCATCAATAACACCACCAGCGGCAACCACTCTGAGAGCCGGTCAATGTATCCCGGATATGGCTACTGGATATATATGACCTCAGACGGGGAACTGGCGGCGATAGGAAACTAAACAGGGAAGGGAACAGATGCTACGAAACAAGATAAGGTGCAAGTCCTGTTTGCTGATAATTATCGGCATCATGCTGAGCTCGATAATGCTTGTCCAGGGACATGAGCCGTGCCTTTGCCGATACCACATTTCCCGAGGAATTCAGGGGTAGCGTGACGGTCAACGGTGCCCCGGCCCCGGTAGGCGCCAGAATCATCGCCAAAATAAACGGTGTGGAGCGCGGCAATTTTACCATTACCGAGGCCGGTAACTACGGCGGCACCGGCACCTTTGGCGAGAGGCTGGCCGTTGCCGGGAATGAAGCTGATGTTGGCCAGACTATAACCTTCTGGATAAATGGCACTCAAGCCGCCCAGACAGCGGTATATGAACCCGGAGAATCAAGGGAGCTGGACCTGTCGGTAAGCCATGCCTACAGCCACCCGCTGAGCGCCAGCAACAACTGGATAGCCAGCGCCCTGGACTATTTGCGGGATGCCCAGGCCGCCAGCGGCAGCATTCACTCGCTGGGGACCTCTGCCTGGGCAGTGATGGCCATAGCCGCCGCCGGGGAAGACCCGGCTGACTGGCAAGTAGACGGTAACTCTATTATCGACTACCTGGAAGATAACGTTAACAGTCTGGGCGATATTGCCACTGACTGGGCACGGGCCGTACTGGCCATAGCCGCCGCCGGGGAAGACCCGTGGGACTTTGGCGGAGTTGACCACGTGGCCAAATTAAAGACCTACCACGATGGCGAGCAGTTCGGCTTCAGCACCACGCTGAACGACGACTTCTGGAGTATCCTGGCACTAATCTCGGTGAGTGAAGCGCCAGGTTCAGCATACATTACCAGTTCCGTCGCTTTTATCAAAGAAGAGCAGAACGCTGACCACGGCTGGAGCTACGCCGTCGGGGGAGACAGTGATGTTGATAATACGGCCGCGGCCGTGATGGCCCTGCTGGCGGCCGGAGAGAGTGCCGACTCCGAAGTTATAACCAATGCCCTTGCCTATTTGAAAGCGCAGCAGCAGAGCGATGGCGGCTTTCTATCTCAAGGGGCAGCCAACGCGGCGGCTGATGCCTGGGCAATCGGTGCCATTAAGGCTTCCGGCCAAGACCCGACCGGTAGCGATTGGACAAAAAATGGCCACAATCCGGTAGGCCAC
>QMLA01000153.1 GCA_003646585.1 Deltaproteobacteria bacterium
ACGACCAGCGAGGCCAGAAGATGGCCAGGGCCTTAGCGGAAGTGCTTCTGGCCTCGGGTATTGAGCTCGCCATCCTGGGGCCGGAAGAGCTGTGTTGTGGTCGTGAGGCATACAGCTTGGGGGAGAAGGGGCTTTTTGAATGGTTGAAGGAGAGGAACCTCGAGATCTTTTCCCGTTACCGGATAAGGAAGGTGGTGACCCTTTCCCCCCATTGTTACGATGCCTTCAAGAACCTGTATCCCCCCTTTGCGGAGGTGGAGCATTACAGCGTCGTTTTGGCCAGGCTGATGAAGGAGGGTCGGCTGCCCCTTCAAGGATTCCAGGGGGGAAAGGTGGTGTACCACGATCCATGCCATCTGGGGCGCCGCAATGCCATCTACGATGAGCCCCGCCGGGTCCTGGAGGGGATTTGTGGGGAGATCCTCGAGCTCACCGACAGCCGGCAGAGGGCCTTATGCTGCGAGAGCGGAGGGGGGAGGATGTGGCTTCCCTCCCCGGGAGCCCCCGTGGGGCCGAAGAGGATCCTGCAGGAGGCGGAGGCCATGGGGGCAAGCACCGTGGTCACAAGCTGTCCCCTCTGTGTCGCGGCCCTGGAAGCCGCCAGCAGCTCCCTGGAGATCCTGGACCTGGCCGAGCTGGTGAGGCGGGTTCTGGATCAAAGGTAGCTTATCCAGTGGCTGTACTCGGGCAACCCTCCCCTTACGGCCTTAAAGTATATTTCCTGAAGCTCCCTCGTTATCCTTCCCGGCTTACCGTCCCCAATGATCCTGTCGTCCACCTCCCTGATGGGGGTCACCTCGGCTGCCGTCCCCGTCAGGAAGACCTCATCGGCGATGTAGAGTTCGTCCCGGCTGAAGCGTTCCTCAATGACCACATAGCCCCTGTCTTTGGCTATCCTCATCACCGAATCGCGGGTGATCCCCGGAAGGATCGTGGTCGGAGGGGTGGTCTTTATGATGCCGTTCTTCACGATGAAGACGTTTTCCCCTGAAGCTTCCGAGACATAACCGTCTGGATCGAGCATTATGGCCTCATCGTAACCGAGCTTCACCACTTCTCGCTTCGCCAGGACCGAATTGACGTAATTTCCGCAGATCTTGGCCTTGGTCATCATGGCGTTGGGGTGATGGCGGGTGTAAGAGGAGGTCTTTGCCCTCGTCCCCTTCCTCAGGGCCTCCTCTCCAAGATAGGCCCCCCAGCGCCAGGCTATTATGGCCACCCTCACGGGATTGTCATAGGGATGGACACCCATAACCCCCTCACCGATGAACACCAGGGGGCGGATGTAGGCCTCATCGAGGTCATTGACCCGCAGGAGATCTTTGCAGGCTTCCTCAAGCTCCTCTCTGGAGAAGGGGATCTCGATCTGGGCAACTGAGGCCGAATCGAACAGCCTGTTGATGTGGTCCCTGAGCCGGAAGATCCCGGAGCGTCCGTCATGGCACCTATAGCACCTTATCCCCTCAAAGACCCCCAGCCCATAATGGAGGGTGTGGGTCAACACATGGACCTTCGCCTCATCCCACGGAATCAATTCGCCGTCCATCCAGATCTTGGAGACCTTCTGGACCATCTGCATCCTCCACAAGGACGGTTTTGGCAATCCTGTCCAAGATGGCATTGACGAATCCCTTGGAATCGTCAGATGATCCGAACTTCTTGCTGAGTTCCACCGCCTCGTTTATGGCCACCTTCATGGGGATGTCATCGCAAAAGAGGAGCTCGTAGACGCCCATCCTGAGGATGTTCCTGTCGACCCTGTCCATCCGATCGACGCGCCACCTGTGGGAAGCCCCTTCAATATACCGATCTATTTCCCTCTGATTTTCCCTAACTCCCTTCACAAGCCTCCTTACGAATTCCCACAGGTGGTCGGGCAACCCCGAGGCCTCCCTCCAGCCCTCCAGGACCGCTTCCGGGTCCTCGGGATTCAGATCGAGCTGATAGAGGATCTGCAGAGCGACCTTTCTTGCCTCGCGCCTCTTCACCTCAGTGAGCTATCTCCCTGTAGAGGTTTGCCATCTCTATGGCCGCCAGGGCTGCGTCCCAGCCCTTGTTTCCCCCTTTTGTCCCCGCACGCTCTATGGCCTGCTCCAAAGTGTCGGGGGTGATGATCCCGTAAGATACGGGGACCGGGCTCTGCATCGAAAGCTGGGCTATCCCCTTGGTGACCTCGGCGCTTATGTACTGGTGGTGAGGGGTCGCACCCCTTATGACGGCACCTAGGCAGATGATGGCGTCATAATTCCCCCGTTCCACAAGCTTCCTGGCGACTGCGGGTATCTCAAAACAACCTGGGGTCCTCACGATCTCGATGTCCTCATCCCTGGCACCGTGCCTCCTGAGGCAATCCAAGGCCCCCTCCAGGAGCCTCTCGGTTATGAAGTGATTGAAACGGGAGACGACAATGGCAAACCTCAGACCCTCTGCCCTGAGTTTTCCCTCAATTACCTTCATCCCTCCCTCACTTTACGCTGAGGATGTGTCCCAGTTTTTCCTTCTTGGTCCTGAGATACCTCAGGTTGTGGTCCTTGGGGGGGACCTCTATGGGCACCCTCTCCACCACCTCGATCCCGTAGCCCTCAAGCCCCACGATCTTGCGGGGGTTGTTGGTCATGAGCCTTATCTTCCTCACCCCGAGGTCCACCAGGATCTGGGCCCCAACACCATAATCCCTCAGATCGGGCTTGAATCCCAGGGCCTCATTGGCCTCGACGGTGTCCTTGCCGTGATCCTGAAGGAAATAGGCCTTGATCTTGTTGGCGAGGCCGATACCCCTTCCCTCCTGCCTCATGTAGAGGATCACGCCTCGGCCCTCCCGGTCTATCATCCTCATGGACTCCTGGAGTTGTTCCCCGCAGTCGCAGCGCAACGATCCGAAGACATCGCCGGTTAGGCACTGCGAGTGAACCCTCACCAGGATGGGTTCATCGGGAAGGATTTCCCCCTTCACCAGGGCCAGGTGATGCTGGGCGTCCACATCGCTTTCATAAAGGATGGCCTTGAATTCCCCGCCGTACTTGGTGGGGAGCACCGCTTCGGCCACCCGCCGGACCAGCTTTTCCTTCCTCATCCTGTACTTGATCAGATCCGCTATGGTGACGATCTTTAGGCCGTGTTTCCTGGCGAAGCGCTCAAGGTCCGGCATCCTGGCCATGGTACCGTCATCCCTCATGATCTCGCAGATCACCGCTGCCGGCTTCAACCCCGCAAGCCTCGCCAGGTCCACCGATGCCTCAGTGTGACCGGCCCTCACGAGCACCCCTCCCTTCCTCGCCTTCAGGGGAAAGACATGGCCCGGCCTGACCAGGTCCTCAGGCTTAGCGTCATCGGCTATGGCCGTGAGGATGGTCCTTGCCCTGTCATGGGCGGAAATGCCGGTGGTAACCCCGTAGCGGGCATCTATGGACACAGTGAAGGCGGTGCCGTGTAAGGCATCGCTCTGCTCCTCGGGGACCATCATGGGCAGCTTCAGTTTCTGGACCTGCTCCTCGGTCAGGGCCAGACAGATCAGGCCCCTGCCGTACTTGGCCATGAAGTTTATGACCTCAGGGGTGACCTTCTCGGCAGCTACGCACAGATCCCCCTCGTTTTCCCGATCCTCGTCATCGACGATGATAATCATCCTGCCTTCCCTGAGATCCCTCAGGGCCTCCTCAATGGTGCTTATCATCAGAACACCCCCTGACG
>QMLA01000154.1 GCA_003646585.1 Deltaproteobacteria bacterium
CAGGTCGGCCTCCTGGAGGTGATGGAGATGGCGAAGCTCTTGGGTTTCGAGGCGGAGGTGGTTATCATCGGAGTAGAACCCAAGGAGATCGACTGGGGGTTGGGACTGAGTCCTGAGGTGAAGGAGAAACTTCAGAAGGTCATATCCTTGGCCCTGGAGGAGATAAGGGGTGCATGAGACCGCTATAGCCCAGAGCCTGCTGGAAATAGTGAAGGAGCAGGCCCTCCTTTATGGGGCGAAGAAGGTGACCAGGATTAGGATAAAGGTTGGAGCTTTAAGCGGTGTGGTTCCGGAGGCCCTCCAGTTCGCCTTTGAGGTCCTGAGCCGCGGTGGAGTGGCAGAGGGGGCAAGGCTCGAGATAGAGGAGGTGCCATCGAGGATAAGGTGCGAGGACTGCGGGGTCTTTGAGGGAACGCCCTTTTTAGTCTGTCCCAATTGTGGAAAACTTGCCGAGCTCCTCTCGGGGAGGGAGCTCGAGATCGAATCCATGGAGATAGAAGATGGAGGTGAGGGTAGTTAAGGACATCTTGGAGGCAAACGAGGTAATCGCGCGAGAAAACCGAAGACTTTTTGAGCAGGAAGGGCTCTATGTGCTGAACCTGATGGGAGCCCCCGGAACAGGCAAGACCACCCTGCTTGAAAGGACGATAGAGCTGCTTAAAGATCGCTGGAGGGTGGGAGTCCTGGAAGGGGACATCGCCACCACCAGGGACTCGGAGAGGATTGCCAGCCACGGGGTGCCGGTAGTTCAGATCAACACCGGTGGGGCCTGCCATCTGGACGGGAACATGGTGCGGGGAGGCCTCGGGGCACTAGATCTAAGGGGATTACAAGTGCTCTTCGTGGAGAACGTTGGCAACCTGGTGTGTCCAGCCGAGTTCAATATCGGGGAAGATGATAAGGCCATGATCCTCTCTGTGACGGAAGGAGATGATAAACCCCTGAAGTATCCCCTGATGTTTCAGGTGTCCTCCCTCCTGCTCCTCAACAAGATCGACCTCCTCCCTTATGTGGACTTCGATGTGGAGCGATTCAAGGAATACGCCAGGAGGGTGAATCCGCAAATAGAGATCATCGAGGTCTCGTGCAAGACCGGACAGGGGCTCTCGGATTGGGTGAAGTGGCTTGAGTCAAGGATCGCGCAAAAGGTCAAATGAGGTGCGTAAGACTCACCATAAGGGGCATTGTCCAGGGGGTCGGTTTCCGCCCTTTCGTGTACAACCTGGCACAGCGTCTGGGGCTCCGGGGATGGGTCCTCAACGATGAACATGGAGTGAGGGTAGAGGTCGAGGGAGAAGAGGGAGATATCGAGAGGTTCCTTGAGGCCCTGAGGAATGAGGCACCTCCCCTTGCCCGGATCGAGGAACTCCGGGCGGAGGATCGTCCGCTACAGGGATACCCGGGGTTTGAAATAAGAAAGAGCGAAAGGGCGAAGGACCGCCTTGCGCTGATCTCCCCCGATATAGCCACCTGCGATGACTGCCTGCGGGAGCTCTTCGATCCCCGGGATCGCCGTTACCGTTACCCCTTCATAAACTGCACCAACTGTGGGCCCCGCTTCACCATCATCCGCGATGTGCCTTACGATCGTGAGAACACCACCATGGCCTCTTTCAAGATGTGCCCGGAGTGCTTGAGGGAATACCACGATCCTGCCAATAGGCGCTTCCATGCCCAACCCAATGCCTGCCCAGTGTGTGGCCCTCGGGTGGAACTGCTGAGGTCGGATGGGACCCGGATGGAGGTTCCGGATCCCATCCTTGAGGCGATCGCCCTTCTGAAGGAGGGAAAGATCCTGGCCGTCAAGGGACTTGGGGGGTTCCACCTCGCCTGTGACCCCTTCAGGGAGGAGGTGGTGTCGGCCCTTCGCAGCCGCAAGTACAGGGAGGATAAGCCCTTTGCCCTGATGTGTAAGGACCTCGACACGGTCTCCGAGCTGTGCTTCCTGCCGGAGGGGGCCAAGGAACTCCTGCTGAGCAGGGAAAGGCCCATCGTGATCCTGGAGAGGAGGCCCCGGGTCAGGGTGGCCCCTTCGGTGGCCCCGGGTCACAGGACCCTGGGGGTCATGCTCCCTTACACCCCCCTTCACCATCTCCTGTTTTCGGATGGCCTCAGGTGCCTGGTGATGACCAGTGGCAACATAAGCGATGAACCGATAGCTTATAGAGACCAGGAGGCCCTGGAGCGGTTAAGGGGCATTGCGGACTACTTCCTCACCCATAACCGTCCGATTCACATGCGCTGTGACGACTCGGTGATGAAGGTATTCAGGGGAAGGCCCCTTTTCTTCAGGCGCTCCAGGGGTTATGTCCCCTTCCCCATCAGGTTGAAAGGGGCGAGGAGATCGGTTCTGGCCTGCGGGGCCGAGTTGAAGAATACCTTCTGCCTGACCAAGGGGGAGTATGCCTTCATAAGCCATCACATCGGCGATTTGGAGAACTTCGAAACCTTCAGGTCCTTCGAGGAGGGTATTGAGCACTTCAAGAGGCTTTTTGAGGTGGAACCGGAGGTGGTGGCCCACGATCTGCACCCGGATTACCTGTCCACCCGATATGCCTTAGAGCAGGACCTCCCCAGGATCGGTATCCAGCACCATTTTGCCCATGCCCTAAGCTGTATGGCCGAATACGGCCTTGAGGGACCGGTGCTGGCGGTGGTGATGGACGGGACGGGCTTCGGGGAGGACGGGGCCGTATGGGGCTGTGAGTTCCTAGAGGTGGATCTTCGGGGTTACAGGCGGCTGGGGCACCTGCGTTACATCCAGATGCCCGGTGGCGAAAGGGCCATAAGGGAGCCCTGGCGGATGGCGGCCGTTTATCTGGAAAGGGCCACCGAAGGTCAGGGAATTCCGGACAGGTTCCGCGAGAAGGGCTGGGAGGTCTTCAGGGAGGCGGTAAAAAGGGGGCTGAACAGTCCTCCTTGCTCGAGCATGGGCAGGCTCTTTGATGCGGTGTCGAGCCTTCTGGGGATCCGGGATCTGGTCAATTACGAAGGCCAAGCTGCCATCGAACTTGAGCAGATCGCCGATCGGAGGGCACAGGGATCCTACCCCTTCGGGATAAGCGACTACATCGTCGATCCCGATCCGGTGATACGGGCCATAGAGGGGGAGCTGCGGAAGGGAGTGTCTCGTGCCGTTGTGGCCATGAGGTTTCACAGGACTGTAGCTCAGATGATTCTCCAGATCGCGGAAAGGGCAAGGGATGAGAGGGGCCTTTCGGAGGTGGTGTTGAGTGGCGGGTGCTTCCAGAATCTGCTCTTGCTCGAACTTTCAACGGAACTGCTGGAAGGAAGGGGGTTCCGCGTCTTTGTGCACCGCAAGGTCCCTCCCAACGATGGGGGGATATCCCTCGGACAAGCTTACTACGCCTCAAGGGTGGAGGTCTGAGGATGTGCCTCGGGATCCCGGGAAAGGTGGTCGAGATCAACGATGATATGGCCGAGGTCGACTTCGGGGGGGTGAGGAGGAGGGTCAGTCTCATGCTTTGTCCCGAGGTCAAGGTCGGAGATTACGTGCTGGTGCATGTGGGCTTTGCCATCACCAGGCTTGAGGAAGAGGAGGCCATGGAGACCCTCCGACCGCTCGAGGAGTTCCTTTCGGCCGAGGATGCGGGAGCTTGAACCTCAGACGGGAGGATCCCGAAAGGGCCAAGGCCCTCCTAGAGCTCATCCAGGAGCTTTACAAG
>QMLA01000155.1 GCA_003646585.1 Deltaproteobacteria bacterium
CCCACCAAACATCTTCCGATACATAATAGGCTTCCTCATGATTCCTCTCGTAATATGCATCATTTTCAAGTTGATGAAGCCTTGACTCAAGCCAACTCGAGTAAAGTAGCACGGCTCAAAACAGTAGGTATCACCCTACCAACAAGCTTAGTAAAGAAAGACAGAAAATACGGCCTAAACATCAGTTTCATAGGAAGAAAGCCAGCAACAGACAAAAATGGTGGGCCGGGGACTAAAACCTAAAAGGGTTTGAGTCCAAAATTGTAGAGGCTAACTTTATACGCAAATATATAACTATAGTCATCTTACATTCTGTTAATGACGGGATACTCAAGGTGATTGCATGATTGCTCAGTCCTCCTTAGAAGAACATATAGAGATTATTGAAAGATACATCGCATTACTACTTGGAGTTGAAGATAGATCGATTCCCTCCGTATATCACGTAGAAAAAGAACTCTTCATACTAAGTAAGGCAAATCCCAACGTCGCACGAGTGCTTCATTTTGTTCCTCATAGTTACGGTGCGTATTCTGATGTTGTGAGAAACATTGTTTATGACAGTGATTACGTAGATATAAGGAATGGCAGAATTACGCTGAATGCTAAAGGAAAGAGAAAATTCAAAGAACTTGTTAAGAAATATGGTGATGATCCTCGTTTTAAGCAATTTCTTGCAACGCTAAAGATGGTACGAAAGATTTATGACAAATTGTCAAGGGATGAATTACTATTTTTGATGTATATAACTTATCCGGAGTATCGAGAAAACTCTACTTACTATGAAAAGCTTATTAAAAGGAAAAAAGAACTTGCACAAAGCCTTCTGAGAAAAGGACTAATAACTAAAAAGAGGTACGAAGAAATTGTCAAGGAGTAGCCATGGAGGCCTTAGAGTCATTCCTAACTCAAGTTTTTTTATATGCTTTCTCGATGACATAAGGATGCCTTATTTCCTTAGACGCATAGTGACGCACAACCCATTTACATTTGTTTTATGCAAAAAAGTTAAAGAAGAAGTGGCAGCAAAAGCAGAATCCAAAGCATCATTTTTTAATGAATTAAACAATTACTTTGAATATTCTGATTTCAGTTCGCATAGTGAAGTCTTAAGGCCGTTTTTTGCAGAGAAAGAATTAACTAAAGGCGAACATGAGGTTATCATTGCAGCCTATATTCACCACTATTTATATGACCAAGATTACGTAGTTATTATTGATGAAGAAGGCCCCAGGAAATTTCTTCAGAAAAACTTTCCGGAACTTTTTGCGAATGCCATCGGTACGGTTGGGTTTATTGGGCAGTGCTGTATTTCTTATAATATATTAACCAAAGATGAAGCCCTAGGTTTATTAGACGCAATAGAGAATTCTAAGTTTAGAGTAAGTGACGATATTTTAAAGAAAGTAAGAAAAGAAATAGTTACCGGAGAACGGGGCTGCCCCGCATGAGTAAAATCATAGAAGTCAAGGAAACTATTCGAGATAAATACTCTTTATTCAATATAAAACGATTCAAGTTTGGCAATTTATCTATTGAAAGGCCTACTAGGGTAATTGACTCTAAGAACATACGCTACAAACATATATTTTCTCTCTTTGAAGATCGCCCAATTATTTTTGAAAAATCCATTTTCGTTAATTTGAAGAGATTTTGTAAGGTTGTGAATGCTCTTGGAAGTAAAAAAGTTGCGGATCATTTTGGAGTTCCCAGCTTCGAGAAGGATTATCCACGTTACATTTCCGTTACGCTTACATTTAACCCTATTAGAGATTTTAAAAGTCAGAAAACGGCTAAAGATTACTTAGAAGGATACTTATTTTATTATAAACATTATTCCACTTCCGTACTCCTTGTGCCTAACATTAAGATATACCGATATATAAAGCAAGGAAATAGAGTTAGCAAGGAGGTTGTAGCCACTGCCGATGAATTTATAAATTTGATAGATACCATGTACGATATTCTTGATTACAGAGATAATAAACCCATTTTCGTGCCTCTTTCTCTTAGGTTTTCAATGAACGACATAAGTAAGCTGGCAAAGCATTACATTAAAAAGGAGTACTATAACGTTTGGATTGATTTTGAGGGCGGGGCGGTTACTGAAGATAGAATAGCTCGTATTCATAAATTTATGCGTGTATTTGATGAACTAGGACTTTTTGATAAACTTGTTGTAATTGCGACTAATGTACGAAGAGAAATTATATCCAATATCAAGAAAGACTACACCCCGGCTTCTGACGCGTTGGCATCGCTGATCGGAGCTAATATAATAGGCGTTAACCGAGAACCTCTCAGACCCGTAGAAGGACAGCTCGTCATTGAAAGAAGCAAACTACGTGAACATAAAGCAAGAATTTTTGATCACACGAGGTACTACTACTTTAAAGCCATAATAGCAGATTGGCTGGATCAAGAGATTAGACTTAAAGTTTTAAATGATGTGAAAACTAATGTAGCGTTTAACATTCGGTTAGTGGATGAAGAGTTTTGCCGCCAGGCGGACAGCCTTTTAGAAAAGGGTAGCGTTAAAGACCACATATATAACAAACAGATGCTTCAAGAGTACAAGCAAGGGTCATTAATTAAAGCATTACTTAACATTGAAAGAGGAACATCAAAAATCACTGAGTGGTTCTAATTATACAGTTAAACATCGTTTCACTCGTTTCACGTGATTTATTGTAAATTTAGATCTGAGATGCCTAACGCTATGGCCAGCAGCTTTCCATGAGGACACTTTTCTGTTGATTTTGAAATATGTTTCCATCCGACAGACAAACTTGTATTAAGGCTCAATAATTGTAAATTTCTATGCAGTAAGTCTAAAAAGAAAGGAAATTTAAGTTGTAGCAGTTTTTCGACGTTTTCGCCATACATATATCGCTGAGATACTACAAGCGAAGATTATCGCTATTACTAGACCTATTACCCATAGTGGGATCGGAACGGTGGTTTGGGTCGGAGGCGGTTTAGTAACTGAAATTATCATTGAATATGTGTCGGTAGCGTTTTCGTCGTCCCATACTGTCAAGGTGACATTGTAATTGCCCTCTGAGGCGAATATATGTGTAGGGTTCTGAAGATCGGAAGTATAACCATCGCCAAAATCCCAGTGCCAAGAAACGATTGGTATTCCCTCGGGATCAGTAGATTTATCGATAAATTGAACTTCATTACTTGTGTAAGGATTTGAAGGGGTATACTCAAAGAAAGCTTCAGGAGGCAGGTTTATTACTACCACTTCATGGGTTATCGTGTCAGTTGCTCCATCATTATCTGTTACAGTTAAAGTGACTTGAAAACTTCCCTTGCTGCTGAATTTATGAGTTGGATTTTGCAATGTAGAGTTTGTTCCGTCACCAAAGTCCCAGAACCATGAAACTATAGTTCCATCCTCGTCTTGTGAAGTATCGTAGAAACTAACTGTATCCTTTATCGTTATTTCCGTGGGCGTATAAGTGAAAGAAGCCTCAGGAGCCCTATTTCTAACGGTAACAATACAATAATCTGAATCTGTTTGCCCAAGGCTATCAGTAACTGTTAATTTAAGTAGGGCCGACTTTATATTTTCCTTTCCTGCGTATTTTGCGGCGGTTTTATCTGCTTTCAATTCTAAGATC
>QMLA01000156.1 GCA_003646585.1 Deltaproteobacteria bacterium
AATTGATCCGAATATTGCTCCTGCAAAACCACTTAGAAAAAATGGCCAAAATTTTGGTTTTCCCTTCCAAAAAACTTTTTCATTTTGGTTTAATACTTTATCTAATTCTTTCATATTATATAGTTTAATTATAACCTATTTATAAATCAATCGTTTTTGTGCGCCGTTCGTTTGGGGTGGGTGGTCGGGGGACTGCCGGATTCTGAATTACGCCTAACTCGTTTTTATGTGAATTCTATGTATCTATTGTATTAATATTTTGTGTGTTATACAAACTATTGTTATGTTTGAGAAATGGAAAATGTTTTGAGCAAAACAGAGCGGGTGCTGAGATTACGCAATTATAGTCTCAAAACAAACAAGGCGTATTTACAATATATAAAAGAATATATAGCTTTTTCAAAAAGGTTGGGACTTGATAATAAACAAAAAGCGATTGAGGATTTTTTATTAGACAAGCATAGAAAGAAGCAATCGCCGCAAACAATAAATCTGGCGCTTAATGCGGTAAAGTTTTTGTATAAAGAAGTATTAAAGGATCCGCAGAGAATCGACTTGAAATTTGCCAAGAGGAGCAAGAAGTTACCGGTTGTTTTATCACGTGCGGAAATTGATAAAATAATTACTGCTACTAAAAATCCTAAGTACAGGTTGATGATAGCTTTGGGTTACGCATGTGGTTTACGAGTGAGTGAGGTGGTTAGGCTTAAAGTTGAAAGTCTCGATGTTGATGAATTGGTAGTGTATGTGAAAGACGCAAAAGGGAAGAAGGACAGGATAAGTGTATTGCCAGCTAGGTTGCAAAACGATTTAAGAAATTTAATAGCTGGTAAGAATGGTGATGAGTACTTATTTGCCAGTAATCGTGGTGGTAAGCTCACAACAACATCTTTGCAAAAAATGTTTCGTAAAAGTCTAAAAGGGACGAGAATAACAAAAAGGGCGACTTTTCATTCATTGCGGCACTCATTTGCTGCTCACTTGTTGGAAAATGGTACTGATGTGAGATATGTACAGGAATTACTTGGACACGCAAATATTAGAACAACTCAGATATATACGCAGGTGACAAATCCTAAGCTTAAGAATATTAAGAGTCCGTTTTAGTAGTTTATGATGAAGATTTTGGCGTTTGGTTTAGATGGCGGGGGGCGGAGATGTCTCGCAAGGGGAGGCGGTTGTCGTGTAAAATGAAGTGTGATAGTGTTAGTAGTCCATGAGCCTAAGCCTAATTTCTGACGTATGCGCATAGGAATTGATGCCCATATAATATTACCCAAACACAAACGGTATGATCCAAAAATTGCTCGTTATACGGAGCAGTTGATATTGAATTTGTTAGATGCGGACAAAGACAAGAAGCACACTTGGGTGTTGTTTTTTGATGACCGGATGAAGAAAACCAAGAAGTTTGAGCGTGACAATGTGGAGATAAAACATTTCCCCTTTGTTCATTATCGTAAATATTTACCGGTTGTTTATTCTCACATGATGATATCGGCATTTTTAGCGGCGGCGCGGCTGGATGTTTTTCATTCACCGGAGGGGCTGATTCCATTTGTGTACACCGGTAAAAAAGTGACTACTTTTCATTATGTTCCTAAGGGAAAGAGTGAGAGTAATTTGTTTGTGAGAACTTTTATGTTGGGAGCGAGAAAGGCTTTTGCGGGGCTGTGTGGTCGGGCAAACGTGATTATCGTTAACAAAAGAAGCGACAAGGTGTTGCTGACTAAGGTACATAAGGTGAAGCCGGAGAGGGTAGTGGTCATGGAGACTGATGATATAGAGCGAGTGGATTGGTCGGTGCGGGTTAAGGAATTAACGCGGTTATATAAAAGGGTGGCAAAGGAAAAAGAGAAGAGAAAAAGGAAAGGGCGCGAGGAGGAGAGAAAGAAAAAAGAGAAGAAAGTGAAAGTAGCGCGCAAGTAAATAATTCGTTTATTTTAGGAGGCTGGAGCTAGGAATAATGTTTGAGCCGATAAAGCAAAGACAGACTTTGTATGAGATGCAGGAAGAAATCCTGCGTTTTTGGAAAGAGAATGACATCTTCAGAAAGAGCATTGAGCAGAGGTCGGAGGATAATCGATACTCGTTTTATGATGGCCCGCCGTTTATAACGGGCATTCCTCATTACGCAACGCTTTTACCGAGCATTGCCAAAGATATTGTGCCACGGTTTCAGACGATGAAGGGAAAGCGAGTGCGCCGAGTATGGGGGTGGGATTGCCATGGATTACCGGCGGAGACAAAGGTGGAGGAGAAGTTGGGAATAAAAAGCAAGCGAGAGATTGAAGAGATGGGCATTGGTAAATTTATTGGTGTTTGTCGAGACTATGTTTCAGAGGTGTCTTCGGAGTGGCGCTGGTATGTTGACCATATTGGCCGTTGGGTTGATATGGATAATGCTTATCGGACGATGGATTTGGATTATATGGAGACTGTTATTTGGATATTTAAACAGTTGTATGAAAAAGGCCTGATATATGAGGGGATGCGGTCATCGCTTTATTGTCCTAGGTGCGCGACACCACTGTCGAAGTTTGAGGTGACCATGGATGATGGCTTTTATCGGGATGTTGAAGATACAGCAGTGACAGTTAAATTCAAGGTGTTAAAAGAGGATAGGTACTTGTTGGCGTGGACAACAACGCCCTGGACTTTGCCTGGAAATAGGGCGTTGGCGGTGGATAAGGAGGCTCAATATGTTGAAATAAAGACGGGTGAAGGAGAGCGAGTGGTTGTGGCGGAGGCGGCTTATGAAAGAGATGATAGTTTTTCTGGGGAGATAGTGAAGCGATTAAAGGGGGAGGAGTTAGTGGGATTAAAGTATGAGCCTTTATATGAGTATGGGCCTAGGAATGATAATGACTTTAAGGTGTATGCAGCCCAGTTTGTGACGATGGAGGAGGGGACGGGCATTGTTCATGTAGCACCGGCTTTCGGAGAAGATGATTTAAGGTTGGGCCAGGAAATGGGTTTGAGTGTTTTTGTGAGTGTTGACGGAGAGGGCAGGGTGACGGAGGAGGTGCCTGAGTATCAAGGCAAATATTATAAAAAGACGAACGAGTTGATTCTGGCTGAGCTAAATAGCCGATCACTTATTTTTAGTGAGAGCAAGATAACGCACTCTTATCCGTTTTGTTATCGATGCGAGACAGCTCTAATTTATAAGGCGCAGAAGGCTTGGTATATGAGGATTGATGGGTTAAGAGAGCAATTAATTAAGAGCAATAAGGATATTAATTGGGTGCCTGATCATTTTGGGGAGGGGCGCTTTGATTATAATTTGCGGACAGCTCCAGATTGGTGCTTGTCGAGATCGCGCTATTGGGGGACGCCGATTCCGGTATGGAAGTGTGAGGGGTGTGGCCAGATAGAGGTTTTGGGTTCTATAAAAGAGATTGAAGAGAAATCGGGCCAAAGGGTAGCGGACTTACACAGACCGGATATTGATGATGTTGGCTGGGGGTGCTCTTGTGGAGAGAAAATGGTGCGGGTACCGGAGATTCTGGATGTGTGGTTTGAGTCAGGGGCAATGCCTTATGCTGAGTGGCATTATCCATTTGAGAATGAAAAAGAGTTTAAAGAAG
>QMLA01000157.1 GCA_003646585.1 Deltaproteobacteria bacterium
ATAAAGGAAGGCCGTGGAAAGGGGACAGCCTATGACGATCGGCTTGCCTCCCTTGCCCTTAGCCCACCCAGCAAAGGGCATCGCGAGCAAAGGGGCAAGGAACAACACCGCCAAAATCCCCCAAAAACCCCTTTTCTTCATGCTCCCCCTCCTTTCTGAATTGAAAAACCAAAGCCCCCAGAGAAGAGCAAAAATCGGACCAATAAAGGATCAAGTAGGTCAAAAGGAGTTTGTTTTTGGTCTGAAAGGATCTTTTAAGGGGCTTGAAAGAAATTTTCAAAGGAAGATCTTTTCAGGGTTCATCAACCCTTCGGGGTCCAGGAGTTCCTTTATCCTTTTCATGAGTTTCAGGCTTTTTCCGTGTTCCCTCGGCAGGAAGCCCCTTTTGCCGATCCCCACGCCGTGTTCTCCGGTGCAGGTCCCCTCCAGTTCGAGGGCCTTAAGTACTATTTTCTCGTTTGCCCTCTGGACCTGTTCCCATCGCCTTTCGTCTCCGGGATCGTCCATGATCACCACATGGATATTTCCATCCCCTGCGTGTCCGAAGATATAGGCGTTGAGGTCTGCGACAGCCTGTTTGATGAAAGCGACCATGTCGCTGTAACGGGAGAGGGGAACGGCCACATCCACTATCAGGGGGGACAAACCGGGGTGGCACCTCTTTATCGATTCGAAGGTGAGGTGTCGAATTTCCCAGAGGCGATTCCTCTCCTCGGGGCCTATACCCTTGTCGAGGGAGCTGCACCCGTTTCCCCGGCAGATCTCCTCCACAAAGGCTATTTCCTCCTGGAGACCCTTTTTGCTGAAGCCGTCAAACTCCATGAGCAGGGTGGGGTTCTCTTGGAGCGAGAGGCCCCGGTCGATGTTGATGACCCTCACCACCTCCTCGTCCAGGAATTCCATGGCCGAGGGTGTAAGTCCCGAGCTCATTATCTGAAAGACCGTATCGGTGGCGGCCCTCAAGGTGGGGAAGGTGGCCCTCAGGGCCATGAAATTTGCGGGAAGTCCCACAAGTCTCAGGGTGGCCTCGGTGATTATGCCCAGGGTTCCTTCGGAACCGGTGAAGAGGCGACACAGATCGTATCCCGATGAGCTCTTCCTCGCCCTGGTTCCCGTTTGGATGATCTCCCCGTCCGGCAGTACCACTACGAGCCTCATGACATAATCCTTGGTGGCCCCATACTTAACCGTGCGGATCCCACTGGCATTGTTGCCTATCATGCCCCCTATGGTCGCATCGGCTCCAGGATCAGGGGGGAAGAAGAGGCCGTAACGGCTCAGTTGTCTGTTCAGTTCCTTGTAATTGATCCCGGCCTGGACATCCACCTGGAAATCCTCCTGGCGGATTGCCAGGATCCTGTTCATTTCCTGGAGGGAGATCACCATTCCGCCCCTCACGGGGATGGGGTTGCCCTCAAGGCTTGTGCCGGCCCCCCAGGGGGTAATGGGTATCTTTCGCCGGTAAGCCCATTTGAGGAGGCGACTCACTTCCTCGGTCGAGTGGGGCCAAACGACCACATCTGGAAGGACGGATTCGTGGAAGGATTCGTCGCGGGAGTGGAGTTTTCTCACCGAATCGCCGGTGGAGACCCATTCAGCTCCGACTATGCTTCTGAGTTCCTCTATTTCTTCCCTTCTGAGCATCCCTACCTCCTCTCTGTCTTGAGTAGAAAAAAAGAAGGACCATGGCAAGTCCGATTGTCCCAACAACCCAGCATGGAGAAGAGGTTGATCCCCGTCAAGGCCCCCGCCATCGCCTTTGGGACCAACTCCTCGATGTGGGCATACATAACCATCCCCGAACCCGCCGACAATCCGAACACAAAAAGGGTCCCTCCCAAAAGGAGCCCCCTTTGCAGCCTCCAGCCCATGGCCAGCGAAACCCTATGGAATTGCGAAAGGACGTAAAGGACCGCGCAGGTTCCGAAGATGACCCATCCCCTTTTCAGATCGCATCCCATCAATCCACGCAGAACCTTGCTCAAAGGGGCTCACTTGTCAAGCAGGCCCACCCCTTGACATGACCCCTTCTGTTGTAGGAAATCCAAACCAATTAAGGATCTGGGAGGAGGGAGGCGATGAGGCAGGTGTTTTTGGCGATGGGAGCTTTGTTCTTGTTTCACCTTGGGCAGGCCTTTGCCGGGGGCAAGATACACATCAAGTTCAGTACATGGCATCCACCGGCAAGCCGCGAGGTCAAAACCGTGTGGATTCCCATGCTCGAGGAGCTGAAGAGGCGCAGCAACGGTCGGATTACCTATACCCTTTATGCCGGTGGGGCCCTGGGCAAGGGGCCCGAGCACTATGACATAGTCAAGGATGGCCTTTCCGACATGGGTTATTTCACAGCTACCTGGACCCCGGGTCGCTTCCCCCTGACCGATGTGCTGTCGCTTCCGGCATGGGTGGATGGCAAGGATCTTGCCGCCGATATCGGCAATGCCATGTATGAGCGGATCCTTTACAGGGAATTCCCCGACGTGAAGGTGTTGGAGCTCAATGGATGTATCCAGGCCTTTTTCTGGACGAGTAAACCCATAAGGAAGCTGGAGGATCTCAGGGGATTGAGGATAAGGACCCCAGGGGGGATGCAAACCAGGGCCATCAAGATCTTGGGTGCTGAGCCCGTCTTCATGCCCTTGGGAGACGTCTATCTGGCCATGGAGACGGGGACCATCGACGGGCTCGTAACCTGTCCGCCGCTGGTTTTGGCCTTCAAGCTTTACGAGGTCGCAAAGTACGGACTTATCCTCACCATGGGCTGTGTGTCCGAGGGTGTCATTATGAACCTGAAGAGCTGGCAGAGGACGCCCCCCGACCTCCGGGAGATCATCATGCAGGTCTGTCACAACCCCTATCGCACCACAGGGGGCCTCACCCGCGAGGTTTACAAACAGATGATCAGGGAGATCGCCGAGAAAGGCGTCAAGCTTTACAGATTGTCCGATCAGGAGACCAAGCGCTGCTATGCCAGGTTCCGCCAGATGACAAGGCAGTGGGTTGCGGAACTGGAGACCAAGGGGCTTCCTGCCAAAGAGGCGGTGAGGGCCTTTGCTGAGGAGTGTGCGAAGCGCGGGGTCGAGTGCGTGGCCTGTCCTCCGGAGTGGAGATGAGGGTAAGCGAGAAGTTCCGTCGCACAACCTACCTGATGGGGATGGGAGGGATGCTCCTGCTCATCCCCATGATGGTGTTGACCACCTGCGATGTCATTGCCCGCGCCTTCTGGCACAAGCCCATCATGGGGACGATGGAGCTTTCCAGTTACATGCTGGTGCTTTTCGTCTTCTCTGGTCTGGCCTACACCCAGCAGGTCAAGGGGCATGTCAGGGTGACCTTCCTGGTGTCCAGGTTGGGCAAACGGTGGCGCTGCCTTTTGGAGGCCATGGCTTACCTGCTCTGCCTCTTCATCACGGCCGTGCTGGTGTGGCAGGGATGGGCCGTGGGTGTGCAGGAGAGGACGGTCTCTGACATGTTGCGCATACCCCAGAGGCCCTTCAGGTTGTTCCTGCCTCCGGCGGCCCTTTTGCTCGCAACCGAATTCCTCTTTGACCTGGTAGGGGCCCTGCGGGGGTTGAGGGGGAGGAAATG
>QMLA01000158.1 GCA_003646585.1 Deltaproteobacteria bacterium
CCTTTTCACCGAACTTAATCCTTCAAACGGAGGCAGAGGTGGATCATATCGCCTTTTTCGAAGCCCATTTTAGCAAAAAAACGCAAAAGATCCCAAGACCTCCACTCCACAAAGGTGTATATGGTCGTTATCCCGACCTTTCGAAGATTTTGCAAAAGTTTCTTGAATAACAGAGTGGCAATCCCCTTCTTTTGGTAGTCCGGATGCACTCCTATGGTGTCGATCCAGGCAACGGTATCCGGAACCCCATATTCCCATCCCGCCACCTCGCCAATTATAAAGCCGATGACCTTGCCGTTGACTTCGGCCACCAGAGAGGCCATGGGGGATCTCTCTTCGGACAGCTCGATCTTCATGAGCCAATAATCCTTTCTGTCCTTTCCCAGAATGAGCCTCTCTATTTCCACGATGTCGTCAAGGTCCTTATAATCCAACACCCTTATCTTGACCCCTTCGGGTTCCATGGCCCTCCTCCTTTCGCCAGTATAGCCCAAAGGAGGGGGATGTCAAAAAGGCCTTCCTTGAAAAGGACACATAAGGGGTTAGAATTTAGATAAACCACTGTAAAGGAGGAGGGAATATGCTTATTAAGGACATCATGACGACAAATGTTATCACTGTGTCTCCTGATACCTTGATGGTGGAAGCTGGAAGGATTATGGAGTTTCACAATATTCAACGTCTTCCCGTTGTGGACAAGGGAAAACTCGTGGGCATCATTACTAGGAACAGGCTTCTCAGGAATTATCCTTCCCAAGCAACTTCTTTGAGCCATTGGGAACTCAACTATCTGCTGGCCAAAATAAAGGTCAAAGATATCATGAAGAAGGAATTGGTGACTGTTCCTCCCGATGTGACCGTTGAGCAAGCCATAGCCATAGCTCAGAAGAACAAAGTGGGTTCCCTGCTGGTTGTGGAGGACGGGAAGCTGGTGGGCATAGCAACGACCAACGATTTCTTTTACAGGATCCTCAATCCCCTTATGGGGATAGGGGAAGAGGGAGAGAGGATAATCGTCTACAGGGCTGGTGAACCTGAGGCAACCGGTAAGGTCATGGAATGCGTTCGCAGGAGCGGCCTTAAGGTCAGGTCCTTCTGCACGATGCCCTCCCTTGAAGGTGCCCCCGACCTTGTGCTGCAGTTGGTTGAAAAGGATGTGACGGGTTTGATCAAGGAATTGAGGGAGATGGGGTTTTCTGTCGATCTCAGGCCTCACAAGGCCTAAACCCTTTAGGAGGAAGGACGATGTACGAAAGGATATTGGTCCCCCTTGATGGTTCCCTCTTGTCCGAAAATGTCCTGCCCTTTGTGGAGAGCCTTGCCAAAAGGCTCGGCAGTGAGGCGATTCTCCTTCTGGTGGTATCGCAGGACAAAAAGGCCCTGGATCGTCCACTGAGGGCCTATGTGGAGAAGCGGGTTTCCGAACTTGAATCGCTTGGGGTAAAGGCGAGCGGGATGATCATTTACGGGGAAGACCCTGCCGAGGAGATATTGGCCTTCGGGGAGAAGGCCAACGTAGGGCTTATAGCCCTTTCGGCCTATGGACAATCGGGGAGCAAGTGGAAATTGGGAGGGGTTGCCAGCAAGATCCTTCAGGGGGTGCGAATTCCCGTGCTCCTCACCCGAACCAGCTCCTTTGATGAAGCCCTGGAGCAGCGCAACCTTTCCAAGGTGCTGGTTCCCCTGGATGGTTCCAAAGCGGCCGAGGACATCCTTTCCTACATAGGGGAATTGGCTAAGGGCACGGATTCGGAGATAGTGCTCCTTCATGTCCTTGAGCCCCTGAGGATACCCAGTTATGTGGAGTCCATAATAGAGACGACGTTAAAGCCCGAGGAGAGGGAGGACTGGAAGGAGCGTAAGGACAGGGAAAGACAGGAAAATGCCTATCAGTACCTGAGCGAAGTGGCCCAGGAACTCAGGGAGAAGGGATTTAAGGTGAGGGAAGTCCTCAAGGTTGGCGACATCGCCGAGACGATCCTCTCCTTTGCGGATCAGGAAAAGGTTTCCCTTGTCGCCATCTCCAGCCACGGGCAGCAGTCCGGGGTGGCCAGATGGCTGTTTGGCGATGTTGCCTCCAAGATAATAGAGGGGACCACAAAGCCCTTGTTCATGCTTCCCAAAAGGAAGGGGATCCTCTTTGCCGAGTACCAGTAAAAGAAAAGATCCGAAAGATCCCCCTGATGTTTGCCCTCGGTGAGCTGGGACGGCTGGGGCTTCTCTTTTTTGCCTTAACTGCCCCCCTCAGTAAAAGCATCAGTGCCATCCTGATGGGGATCGTGGGGGTGTTTTTTTTGATCGTGCTCCTGCGGAGGCCCAAAGGGTTGGCTTTCCTTTTGCGGGACCCCGTTTTCTGGGCCACGGCCTCCTTCACCTCGGTTTACCTCCTCGGACTGCTGTGGTCCGAGGACCTCGCTGCGGGCCTCAAGATATCCCGCAGGATCTCCTATATCCTCGGGAGCTATGTCCTGTGCGCCCTTTTCCTGAAGGGGGCTGAGGATGGTCTCAGGATGGTGAAGGTCCTGGTGCTGGGCACGGTCCTTTTGGACATCCTCGCGGTGGGGAAATTCCTGGGGTTCGGGTCTCAGAGGGCCTTTACCCTGCCGAGTGCGGTGATCATGAATCCCATTTGGTTTGGCAACGTATCAGCGGTTGCCCTCTACGGCTCCCTTTTTTTATTCCTCCATCACCTTGAAGGAAAGGGGAAGGTCTCTTACCTTTGGGGAATTTCAGCCCTGATTAACCTCATGGGGGTATTGCTCTCCAACTCCCGCGGTCCCTATGGGGCTGCAGCGGTGGTGCTCCTCCTTTTTCTCTTCCCCATCCTCTGGCGTCAGAGGATGGGGAAGGCCATTTTGGCCCTCTGTCTGGCGCTGTTGGTCCTCCTTCCCCTTCATCCCCGCTTCCAAAGGAAGCTGTGGATCGTTGGCCGTGAGGTGAAAGCCTTCCTTTCGGAGGGAAAGCTCAGGGGTTCGATGGGCAGAAGGCTCGGCATGTGGAAACTCTCCCTGGATATGTTTCTGGATCATCCGATAATCGGGGTGGGTACAGGGGATTACGAACTGGAGGTGGAGAGGAGGACTGTGGGCGAATGGGCCCTTTTGAGGAAGTACAATCAGCCCCACAGCATTTACTTTCATGCGCTGGCCATGCAAGGCCTGTTGGGGATAGTTGCCCTTTTGTCCTTCTTCGCGGTGATCGTCAGGGAATCCTTGAGGCAGATGAGGGAGGGGGGCCTCGGGAGGATTTTGGGACTGTTTGCCTTGGCCGTGTCCATGCATTACCTGATTGCTGGCCTGAGCGAGGCCGTTCTCAAGATCCATGTGCTTGTGGTGATGCTGGGGATAGTGGTGGGTGCCTGTTTTTCGTGGAGGAGGGGCTTTGTAAAATCCCTGGGAGATGTTTAATATTTTCCCGGGAGGGTCGGTCAGGTGGCCGCCGGAGGTAATTCCTCCGGAGGAAAGTCCGGGCTCCAGAGGGCAGGGCGCCGGGTAACGCCCGGAGGGGGTAACCCCTGGAAAGTGCCACAGAAAACAGACCGCCCCGTACAGGGGTAAGGGTGAAAAGGTGGGGTA
>QMLA01000159.1 GCA_003646585.1 Deltaproteobacteria bacterium
ATTGCTATTAAGTATTCCGCAAGCTCCCTAGCTCTATATTCTTACTTCAACTGCTGTTATCCTCCTTAGATCTCTATCTGAGGATTTTCCCTGTCAAGTATGTAATAGTTCACTTCACCCCCGCAGAATCGTCGAATGAGTTCCGCAACCTCCCGGGTGATCTCCTCGGCCCTTTCCCTCGTTACCGGCGGCAGACAATCCACGTTTACCGCAACCCATTTGGCCTCAGGGGTAAGCTTGGTGTGATCACCCTGCCTCCAGTTCCAGCACCTGCAGAGGACCTTCTCATCGTCGGCATAAATCACCTCACCGGGCCTGGGATGTTCCACCTGCTGCCCGTTAAGGGGAACGAAGATCTCATCCCCCCTCGCATACCTAAGCCTCAGATCCCCCACGACCTTGTGCAGGTCATCCGCTCCGCTTGGGACAAGGTATTTCAAGGATATGTAGTTGAAGATGTCAACCACCGCGTTTATGGACTTGAGCTGCCGCCCCTTCACCACCTGCCTCACCAGTGCCTCAACGGAAGGGGAATGCTTGTTGGGATTAACGCCAAACTGCCTGTAGGCCTCCCGCCAGTTGGCGATGTGAGGGTGTTCCCTGTAGTCCTGCTCACCGATCTTCTGCCGCGTCTGAATCTGGATTTCGGAAAGCATATCCCTCAATTCCTCCTGCCCCTCGGGGTTTTCGATATCTCTGGCAACGACAACGCCCCTTACGTATTCGGGAAAGCGATCGAAGATCTCGATCCCGTACCTCATTTTCTTCCTCCTTTTATCGAATTATCCGACGATCTTCAACGACATCGGATTCCTTTACGATAGCAAGTGGACGTTCCCGATATGGACGTTTTTCATTCCGGCCTCCTTGGCTATCTCCAGGCATTTTAGGGCATAAACCCTCGGTGTGGTCGGCAGATCGCGCATGTGGAAGTCGGGATGGAAGGCCAAAAGCGTCCAGGGAATCGACGGATCCAGGGAAGAGAGGAAACTGGCCAGGCCTCTTACCTCTTCATAGTCCACATATCCTGGGACAAGGAGGGTGCTCGCTATGAGGAAAGGGGGTTCCGGTCTCATGCGGTGGAACTTCACCAGTTTGGCGAAATTCTCCTTCTGTCTGCGGTTGCTCACCCCCGAAAGGGCAAAGCTCATCTCCTCGCTCCAGCATTTCAGGTCAACTTTTATGCATCCCCCGCTCCTCAAGGACACCTCCGCCATCTGGTGCACCAGCGGGGTGGAAACCTGCCCGTTGGTCTCCCAGCATATCCTGAGGATGCGCCCCTTATATCTGTTGAGCATCTCCTTTGCCGCAATCAGGGCGTGGACCACCTGGGGTGTGGGATCACCACCGAAAAAGCACACACAGCTCACACCTTCCTTTACGGCCCCGACGAGCTCATCGACATCCTTTAAAGCCCCCTCATCCATTTCCTGTCTGTAAGTCCAGTTCTGACAGAACAGGCAGTTGAAATTGCAGGCGCAATAAAAGACAGCGAGGTTGCTGTAGCCATATTCCGGACCATCCCTGTGCGAATACCGGGGATATCCCGAAGGACTACATCCCGGACATACCCACGCTGCACAACAGTTCGTGGGCAGGGGGTCATAATACCAGTGAAGGAAGGCCTTCCTCCAATCCCCCGAAACCGGTACCACCCTGCCGTCCCGATTCTCGTAGACCCCACAGAATCCCCTTTCCCCTTCCGGGATCGAACATTCGTTGGCGCAGATCCTGCACCGTTTCCCCTCGGGGCTGCGGGGGATCTCCTGGGGCAAGCCGTCTCGTCTTCTGGAGGCCTTATGGACTTCAAGGATCCTGTCCCGGAGCTTTTCGAATCGTTTCCTTATGCAGTCGGCGCAAAACCCGATGGTTTGCGAAATAAAAGGGGATTGCTTCCCACAGGACTCGCATCTCGCCATGATTCGATGATCCTCAGAACTCCACTCCCCCTTCTTTGAGGGAGTTGAGATGGCATGTGTCATTCAGGAACTTCACCACCCAGGTGTTGTCCTTCCACTGAAAGAGGTTCAAGGCCGATGTGCCCTGCTCCACCCTCCAGAAACCGTCCAGGTCAAGACCCAGTAACCAGCAGATCAGAACCTTCAGCACCACCCGGTGGCTCACAAGGGCCACTGCTTCCTTCCCATGGCGTTGTTTGAGGCCCTCCACAAAGGGGACGACCCGTCTCTGCACATCCCTGAGGCTTTCCCCTTCCGGGAAGACCACTTCATGGGGGCTTTTGAGCCATTTGCGGTAGAGTTCGCCGAAACGCCCCTCCACTTCCCTCACGCTCAGACCCTGCCATCTTCCGAAATCGAGATCCACCAGCTCCGGAGAAACGGTCACAGGGGCCTCGAGGGCCCGGGAAAGGATCTGGGCCGTTTCCCTGGCCCTGCTCAGGGGGCTGCAGTAAATGGCCCTTATGCCCTTACCCTTGAGCCTCTGAGCCAAAAGCTCGGCCTCCCTCCTGCCCACTTCATCAAGGGGCACATCCGCCCTTCCCCTGAAGACCTTTTCCTGATTCCACCGGGTCCTGCCGTGCCTTATCAGGAAGAGTTCCATCCCGGCACCTCAGACGCTGAACCTGAAGTAGATGATATCACCGTCCCTTACCTCATACTCCCTTCCCTCTATTCGCACAAGCCCCCTTTCCCTCGCAGCCTGTTCGGAGCCGGCCTTGATCAGGTCATCGAAGTTGATCACCTCGGCCCTGATGAACCCGCGCTGCATATCCGAATGGATCTTGCCGGCAGCCTCAGGGGCCTTGGTGCCCCTCTTTACGGTCCAAGCCCTCAGGTCCTGGTTGGCCGTCGTGAAGAAGGTCACCAGATCCAGGATACCGTAGCCGACCCTTATCACCTTCATTAATCCCGACTCCTCCATCCCCAGCTCCTCTCGGAAGACCTCCCTTTCCTCGGGATCAAGCTCCTGCAGTTCCGCCTCAACCTTCCCCCATATCCTCACCACCGGAACGCCTTCCTCCTCAGCCAGTTCCTCAAGTCCTGTGGCCAGGGATTCCTCGCCCTCGGACACATTGGCCACGTAAAAGTAAGGTTTGGCGGTGATAAGGGGAAGGTCCTTCGGGAGTTCCGGAGGATGATCCCTGAGGAAATCCCGGGCCCTTCTGCCTTCGGAGAGCCATCGATGGAGCTCCTCGAGCAGTTCCGCTTCCCTTTTTGAGGCCCTGTCACCTGCCTTGGAGAGCTTCCGAGCCCTTTCAAGCCTGCGTTCCACTATCTCCAAATCCGCGAGGATCAGCTCAAGGTTCACTATCTCGGCATCCCGCCTCGGATCCACATCCCCATAGGGGTGGGCTACTCCTTCCTGGTGGAAACATCTGACCACGTGGGCTATGGCGTCCACCCCGCGGATATGCGATAGGAACTGATTACCCAATCCTTCGCCCTTACTTGCCCCTTTGACAAGGCCCGCGATATCCACAAAAGTCAGGGTCGTGGGGGTGACCTTTTTGGGCCTGATGAGGTCCTTCAGGATCTCCAGCCTCCGGTCGGGAACCGCTACCACCCCCACATGGGGTTCAATGGTCGAAAAGGGAAAGGGGGCA
>QMLA01000160.1 GCA_003646585.1 Deltaproteobacteria bacterium
AGCCGGGAAAGTAGGGTATGAAGTCGGTTTTTAAAAGTATTTTTGATCCTTTTTGTTTTTTTATTACGCGGTACATTTCGTGGGTCCATGATGTGCGTTTGTGGATTGCGAGGCGGTAGGGTGGATCGCAGATAATTGTGTCGAAAACATTGTTTCTGAAGGGTAGATTAAACATGTCTGCACGTAAATCTAAACGTGCGTTTAAGTCTATGTCTACATTGACCGCGAAATCAAAATGTGTGAAGCCGCAGCATAGGTGAAGTGTTTTACCGTAGGCTCTTTCAGCAAACCACTTTTTCAAGTCCACGTTGAAGGCCCATTTAGGCTGCGAGGAAATCATGAAGCGTCGGCTTAGGCCAAGTATTTTTATTTCTGTCGTTTCGAAGCTTCCCGGTTTCATAGTTTGTCGATGAACTTGATTGTGTGGATTGGTTTGGGTTTGGTTCTGCCGGTTTCCTCTTTCCAGCCTTGTCTGGCGAGCCATGTCATGGTGGCTTCGTAGGCTTCTTGATGGCTGCTGCAGATGTAGATCCAGTGTCCGCCTCCTCGGCTTGGGTATGCACCGCAGATTGGGCATCTGACGCCGCCTTCACTTGGCTTCTTACGGTGTGCGACATTCTGTCGCTTACCGGGTAATACCTTCTGGTCGCTGAACGCCGGTCTGAGGCCCCATGCGATCTCATATTTTGTTTTTTCGTCGAGTTCTAGGAGTTTGAGGAAGCGCATGCAGTGTCTTTCGCTGAAGCCTGTGATCTCCTGTATTCTGCGCCAGCTGTATCCGCGTCTGTGGCGGAGGTTGCTGATGAACTTGGCGATACTGATGGGGTCCAGTGACCGCTGCAGCATGTTGAGGCGGAAGCCTAGTATTTCAGGGTCCACCTCGTTTTCCTCGTAAACGAAGGCCCATATTTCTTTTAGGCCTGCTTTCCGAGCTGCTCTGCAGCGGTGCCAGCCGTCGATTGGACTGTAGTATTCGCCTTTTTTAATGAGGTGTGGCGGTGTGTGCATGCCGTGTTTTCTGATGTCTTCGGCTAGGAAGTTCACCCAGTCTTCGCCGCGGTAGAGGCGGATGAGCGGCGTCAGCTGCCGGATTTTGTTGACTGGGACCTTCTGTAGCTTCATTCCGCGAACAGCCTCAGTTTGTTGTTTTTGTGGAGTTCTATTGCTTTTTCGAGGAGGAGGCGTATGATCAGGTTTCTTGGGACCTCGAATACGTCTGCAAGTGTCTGCGCGTACTCGAGGTCTTCTTTTTTGATGTGAACTGTTATGCGGTACAGCATGGTTTACATCACCTCGGGTAATACTACGTAATACTTAAATATAAGTTTTTACAAAGATTACATCAACCGTCGGTTAGACGGTAAAACAAAGGAGGTGGTGTGGTATATGAGTTGGTTTAAGGAGCTTTTCGGGTATGAGGCGGAGGAGCGTGGTGAAGCATACCCCGCTCTCGAAACACCTGAGGGAAAAGAGGTTGTTGTTGAGTTCCTGGAGGACCATGTGCGCGTCGTCAACACCAGCTACGGTCAGCGTGCAGTGATCAACGTGAAAGTTGGAGATGAAAACTACAGTCTGTGGCTGTCTAGGATTGGGTTGGCGAGGGAGATTGCGTTGCTGGAGAAGAAGCTCGGCAGCCTCAAAGGTGTCAAAGCGAAAATCACAAATCTCGGCAAAAGAGGGAGAAGTTACAACTATAGGGTGGAGCAGATATGAAAGTTGAAATGCTCGATAAACCTGAGAAAGTCCATGCAGAGATAGTGATGGAGGATTGCAAGGTGGTGGCAGTGGATGTCGAGGTGTATGTTGAAGATTATTGGATAGCCACGGATGCGTTGGACAGCCTCATTGAAGTTGTTAAAAATGAGATTAGAGAGCGTTTACCATAGGCTGTCTGAGGTTGAGCAGATATGAGAGACGTTAAGCACATTACAATCCACGGTCCTTTGACGTGCTATAAGTGCGTGATTTTCAGGCTTGGCGATAATCCGGTGGAGCAGTCAGCCGGCTACGGCGGGCCGCATTACGTCGGCATGATTATCTTGGAGCCGGACTTCAGGGTAGTTCTGATCGACAGTGAGCACGGCTATCCGCCTTACGCGCTTTACCGTGTTCGGCTGAGCGAATGCGACTACGTGCTGGAAAAGGGCTGGGAGACCGTTCTCAAACGGTTTGATGAGATTCCCGACGGCGGTAATATTGAAGTCACTCGGCGTAAAGTGAAGATCGAGGACAAGTGGCGCTTCTAGGATGGTGGACGCTGTGACGTTTCTCTTCCGCAATTTTCTGCTGTGGCTTCACAACAACATGGCTAAGAAATACGATGAGGCGAGAGCTAGGTTCGAGAAGAATCTTCCGGACGACGTGGACCGCGTTGTATGGGTCCACGAATTGTGTCAGTGCAGTGAGAAAAAGCGGTTTGAAATCGATTTCCCGGAGCTTGCTGAGACGGTCCGGTTTAAGCCGGCTGTGATGCTTGGCGAGCTTGTTCACATTGCATGTGAGCGGTGGGGGCTGGAGTACACGCCGTCAATCTACAGCAAGCGGATAAAACTTAAAGACGAGACGGTTATCGTCGCGGGGATGCCCGACTACGTGTCGAAGGCCCTAAGCACTGTTGTTGACTTCAAGTACACGGCGAACATCGGCAGCGAGCCTCTTCAGCATCACAGGCTGCAAGTGGCTCTCTACAAGTGGTTGTGTAATGTTGAGAACGGGGAAATCTGGTACTTCACACACGACGCGTTCAAAGCCTTCCCGGTCTTTGACACCGTGGACGAGGAACAGGTTAAGTGGCTTATTGCAAGCGAGAAAACACCGAGATGGAAAGACTGGGAGTGCAAGTACTGTGAGTTCAGGCAGCTGTGCCGACATGGAGCTTAAAAAGCGGTGGAGGATAGGTAATGGGGGAAGAAATAGAAATTTGCCCGCTTCTAAGCATAGGTAAAGACGGCTACGTTCCCTGCCTTAAAGAAAAATGTGCATGGTGGGATGACCTCGACAGGAACTGTGTTCTCTGTGTGATCGCCGACAAGATATGGGGGATTTACGACGAGATCCATGAACATCCCTGAATCTCCCTCTTTTTTTGTGCTGGAGGCCTGGAAATGACGTGCTGGCTGATTTTCTTCGTTTTAGCGGTCTCTTGGACCGCGCTGATCTGGTTTCTTTATCTCGTGTGGAGCATAATAAGGGATCCGTAGGCTAGTTTTTTTCGCCGTGGATCAGCTCATCAAGCTCCCTGTAGAGCCACATCCAGAAGCTGACTCTCCGCTTCACGTGGTATGGGTCAGGCCACAGCCTTTCAGTCAGCAGCACCCCGATCAGTAGGCCTAGCAGAAATATTAGGGCGTGGTCCACCGGCTGCTCACTTCACGCTAGCTTTCCTCTTCCCTCTTAAGCCCCCTTTTTATTGCAAGCGTCATGAAGAACTGGGTTGCGGCGGCTATTGCCGCCGACAGTAGTTCTCTTGAGCCTATCACTCCTGTTGCCCCCAGCCCGCCCAGTGCAGTGAAGAATGTCAGCATGGCAAGTATTCCGGCGTCTATGATCGCGTCCTTCC
>QMLA01000161.1 GCA_003646585.1 Deltaproteobacteria bacterium
CGGCTATTTCGGTCCCCCTTGGTGGTACTGGTGGTAAAGGGAATGGGCAGGGGCCAAAGGCCCCTGCCCATTCCCTTTACCACCAGTACCACCAAGGGGGACCGAAATAGCCGTACCAGGGATCCCACCAGGCCCACCCTGGGATACCAGTGGCCCAAAAACGCCACCTCCATCCTCTACCCCATCCAGGTCCCCACCACCAGGGCATCTTACCACCTCCTGATTGTGGGTTTTACCACCAGGGGCCAAAGAGACCCCTGAACCTCCAGCCTCCACGCCTTCCCCAGCCCCAGCGGGCCCATCCGGGGAGGCCTGTGGCCCAAAACCCCCAGCCGCGGCCCCACCCGAAGAATCTGCGGCCCGGCATCGGGTTCATGAAGCCGGGAACCGGGAAACCGGCGCAGAAGCCAGCCCCTCGACCCGTCATGGGGCCGAGTCCCATGGGTCCAGTGCCATCTCCCCAAGGCATCCTCATCACCTCCTTTCCTCAAAATTTTCTCCAGCCCCTTCCACGTCTCCATCTCCTGCAGGGTCCGATGCCCCTAAAGAGGCCATTGGCCTTGTAAAGGGCAATCACATCCTCCACATTGCCGATGACTCCCCATATCACATCGATATTGTAAGCCCTGAACATCATCTCTAAAGGCCTCTCCACACCCCCTCCTATCAGAACGGTCACACCCTTTTCGGCCAGAACCCTGGGTATCTCCAGAACCCCAACCCCTCTAAGATCCAGGACCTCCCGTCCAACCTCCTCACCCTTGCGCAGAGTCACTACCACGATCCCATCCGCAAAACCGACCCTCGGAGCCACACGGTCCTTGTAAACCGGAATCGCAACCTTCACCTTCGCCTAAACGATTACCCCCTCCAGCACGAACCCGAAACCTCACACGGGGGCCTCTCACATCGCTCCTCACGCCCACAACAGGTCCTGCCTCCGCGCGACCCTTCCTTCACCGAAATGTTCACAACCGAAAGCACCCGTTCGAGATTCCTACCCCCACACCACTTGCAGCTCAACTCCCCTTCAGCACGCCTCGAACCGATGAAATACTCCCCGACCTTCCCACAATCCCTGCACAAATATTCATAAATCGGCATCCCTCACCTCCTCCTGCTTCAGGAAAGCAGCAAAAGCCATGCCAACCCGAAACTACACCCCCCAACCACATCCATATCTCCCCTTCATTGCAAAATGCAATAATATTGAAGGATGCAATATTGACTTGTTTGAGATCGGGGGAATATAGGATATTTCCCAAGTTTGTTTTAGGGGGTCAGGGATGGGGGAGGGTTTTGAGAAGGTAGTCGAGGAGCTGGAGCGGGATCTTGTGGGGGGGATTTCGCCCACTGTGGTCGATCATGCGTTGAACCCAAGGAATGTGGGCAGCATGGAGGATGCCGATGGTTTTGCCCAGTTCACGGGGCCCTGTGGTGACACGATGGAGATATGGATAAAGGTCCGCGATGGTGAGATCGTGCGGGCGTCCTTCTGGACGGATGGTTGTGGCACCACGGTTGCATCAGGCAGCATGGTTACGGAGCTCGTCAAGGGGAAGATGGTCCTTGATGCCATGGAGATCACCAAGGAAGATGTCCTTTCTGCCCTGGGCGGTCTTCCCGAGGAAAGCGAGCATTGTGCCCTGCTTGCGGCCACGACCCTGAAACTGGCAATCGCCGATTACCTACGGAGGAAGGGTAGTCTTTAGTTCAGCCCAGGGCCTCAAAGAGGATCCGCGTGAAATAGACGACTTCCTTGGGAAACCCTTCTTTCTTTGCAACATGTGAAAGGCTGAATGTGCAGAAGGGGCAGGCCGTGACGAGCCTCTGGGAAGGGGCTCCCCTGAGGATCTCCCCCGCCATCTTGAAGGACAGCTCCCTGAAGATGGATCTCACCCCCGCTCCTGAGCCGCAACAGGGGGCCTCCATCCCCGTCCACGGGGGTTCCCTGAGCTCTGCCCCGAACATGGCGAGCAATCTCCTCGGCTCCTCCAAGAGGCCCTCTCCCCTTGAAAGGCGGCAGGAGTCCACGTATGTGATCTCCCCCAAGGTCCTTTCCGGCTCGATCTCCCTTTCCCTTAGGGCTTCCCACAGGACCTCAAAGATGTGCCGGACCTCAAAAGGTATCCCGCCGAGGATCTCCGGATAGAAATACTTGAAGGATTTGAGGCAGCCGTTGCAGGGAACGATTACCTCCCTTATCCCGAGGGAGGTAAACCTCTGAAGCTGCCTTTCGAAGATTTCCCTCGCCATATCCTCGAGTCCGACCTCGTAGGGATAGATCCCGCAGCAGCCTTCATCTTCAAGGAGTGTGAAGCTGATGCCAAGCCTTTTGAGGAGCAGGTAGCTGTAAAGGGCTGCATCGGTGACGATGTAAGAGGGGAGACAGCCCACAAAAAGGAGCCTCGATGAATCCCCCTTGGGTAGGGCATCGGGGAGCCAGTCGAGGCGCTTTCGGGGATCGCCACCGACCGCATTGCCCAGTCCCCTCAGGCCCTCCAGCACCTTCTGCTGTGCCCCGAAAGGGGCAAGTCCCTTCCGGACCAGCTCCTTTCTCGCCTCATGGACGACCCGGGTGACCTTCACCTCCTGGGGACATACGGCTTCACATGCCATGCACTTCGTGCAGGTGTAAAAGATCTCCCTCGCCTCCTCGGTCACCTCCCCTTCGGACAACCTTAAGGCCGCCTGAAGCCTCCCCAAAGGGGAAAGAGCGAAACGTGAGGTGATCTTGTAGGTGGGACAGACCTCAAGACAGGATTCACATTCGGTGCACTTCTCTACCTCTTCGTGGATCTCCATCGCATTCCCTCCTTTCTTCATGGTTCAGCGTAACCCCATCTTCCTCAACTTCCGCCAAAGGGTCGTTCGATGGATGCCGAGGATCCGCGAAGCCCTGGTGAGGTTCCCCCCTGCCTCATCAAGGGCCTTGCGGATCAACTTCTCCTCTATATCCCTGAGCGAACCCCCAAGGGCCTCCCCCTTCTCCACCAAATAACCCGGAAGATGCTGGGGCCTTATCAACCTGTCTTTACAGAGGACAAAAGCATGTTCTATTGCGTTTTGCAACTCCCTTATGTTTCCGGGCCAGTGGTAGTCGAGCAGTATCTTCATGGCCTCTTCCGATATTCCCTTTATCCCTTTTTGGGTCTTTCTGTTGAGTTTGTCGATGAAGTGTTCCACCAGCAGGGGGATGTCTTCGCGTCTTTCCCGAAGAGGGGGCAGTTCTATCTTGAAGACGTTCAGGCGCCAGAAGAGGTCCTCCCGGAACTTGCCCTCCCTCACCATCCTTTCGAGGTCCCTGTTCGTTGCAGCGATGATCCTCACGTCGGCCTTCTCCACCCGGGTCGATCCCAGGGGTTCGTATTCCTTGTATTCTATGGCCCTCAGCACCTTCGGCTGCAGCGAGAGGGGCATATCCCCTATTTCGTCCAGCAGGAGGGTTCCTCCGCTGGCCAGTTTGAGTTTGCCGGGCTTGTCCTTCTTCGCGTCGGTGAAGGCCCCTCGAACGTAGCCGAAGAGTTCACTTTCAAGGAGGGTCTCCGGGA
>QMLA01000162.1 GCA_003646585.1 Deltaproteobacteria bacterium
AGATTAAGGCTTACAAACCACCCTTAAATTCAAGTCAAACAACTTTTGAATCAAATCTCCATATCTCTCAATTTTCCCATCCACAGTTACAAAAGTTTTCACAACACCTCTCCTAAACAACGCTTAAGCATACAACAAACGCAATACATCTGAATACTCCACTATAAACCCCCTCCTAATCAAATCCACAACACGACCACACAAACGAATCGTCTTAACATTTAACACACCCAACTTAACCTCCCTAAGCTCTCGAAACTTCCTAAACAAACCCCTAACTTCATCATCACCATGCACCTTAACCCCCAAATCTTGAATAACATATCCAAGCAGCAATCCAAGCAACACCCTACAGCGAACCTGCTCTGGAAATCCATCCACAACAATTTGCAATGCATCTATTAACTTCCAACCACGATACTTAAAACAAAACACCACCACATACGCCAATCCCACCAAGCTAAACGACGAAATATGAAAAGTTCCCTTCCTCCCCAATCTTCTAATCTCATTTAAAACAATACCATGATTAGGATCAGTTTCAAAAAGATAAGACACAATAACATTAGTGTCCAGATAAAACATAGCTAAATCAAAGCCCCACGTATCTTTCTAACAAGTTCTACACCATCAATACACTTTTCACTCCTCAATTTAATACCCATCTTCGCAAGTGCAACGCCAACAAAATAGCCAAACTCCTCCGGTTCAACATCCGTCTCCCTACTCCACCTAACAAACACCGGAAAATTATAACCAATAGCCTTCAACCCATCAATTAACTTAACCCACAACCTCAAAGCACGTTTAGCAGTAGAATCCACGGTAACCTCAACATAGTAAAGATCATAAAACTCGTCAACCCTAGACCTAACATCCAAAACCACCAAACCAGACAACCTAAAAACCAAACTACTAACAACACTACCAACCACCCTATCAATCAATGTCCCTCTACGGCGCTCTAACCTTCTTTCCACCGACACTACTTGCGGCTCCACAAAAACATTAATAAGTGTTTCAGTAACCTCTTCTCCCCCACTTTCCACAAATAAATTCTCCACAAGAGGAGGCGAAGACCTATACATCCTATGAACACCTGTCTCCTGACCAAGCACACCATATAAATCCATACTTTCAACCCGCTCATCCACAACATACAATTGCCCACTCAAAACACTCACCCATAACTCCTATAAAGAAGATAGAGACTGAAGAAAACCATTTAAAACATCTTCAACATTCTCTAAAAACTCCATAAGAACCTTTTTATCATCCCTATAAACAACCGTCAACTCATATACACGTGGCTTCTCTTTCCACGTAGCCCACAACGGATACACCCTCACATGCAAAAACCTCGTCGTACTCGGATTCCCAGAAACATAATCCGTAACCAACCCCATTAAAACACGATCACCTAACTTAACCTCTTTTTTAGGCAAATCAACACCACTCACCCTACCCCTAACCTGCACCTCATAAAACAAAACCCCATCCTCAACATTAACACCCAACTTATCAAGAACCTTCTCAACCTCACCCACACATAAAACCACCTCACCAACCTTAACACCCTCAACCCCAAGCATCCTCCTATCAAAATCATAACTCACCCTAACCATACCCTTAATAGCAATAACATTACGCGCCTCCAAAAACCCAATATCATACCCATCAAAAACAGGCCGCACCCTAGCAGTCACATACCCCAAACCACCCAACTCCCTAACCAAACCAACAATATCAGGATTAAGCATCCAAACAGACGAAAACGCAACCCGCTCAAACACAACAGAACCACCCATACACCTACACCCCAATCAAAATCAACACCGTAAAACAAACAACCCCAAACATAACTCACCACACAAACATAAACCCACCCAATATATTTACTTTCCCATCAAAACAACTTTCACAAACAAACCAATCAACTTGCCATTCACATAAACACCAACAATAAAAACATAAAAATAAAAAACAACACCCCAATCACTTTATAACAACAAAACTAAACAACCCAACTTGCATTAACCCATAACTACAAAATCAACATACAAACCCTATTAAAACATTACCACCAGAAATTGCAAAACAATCAAATGTAAATAAGCAAATCCAAAATAAACACGATTAACTAATCCACGAGCATATACCTATGCACAAAAAATCTCACGCCTAAAGCCAATAATAACGATACTATTATGTAGATAAACAAAAATAAACCTCCCACTAAACTAACCCGAAAAACAACATCGAAGAAAAAGAAAAGCAACATAAAAAACAAAGACAAAGCAACTAAATCAAAATACTCTGGAAACTTTTTGAACAAAAACACTCCCAACACCACTACTAAAGATAAAATAAAAAATTGTCCGTAAAAAGAGTCAAACACTACTTTAAAACCAATTAACCAAACCCAGCCAAAAACCACCACCGTTAAACACAACATCAAGACAACATCAAGAACAAATATATACAATACGTACCTCAACCATCGGTTACGACACATCCGGGGCCAAACCCTCATTTTATACCCATAATAACACACACGATAAAATATATACGTCCCCATACCCGCAAACATAGCACCTAGAATACCTCTCATCAACCATACAAGCCACCGAAAACTATACACATACTTTTCTGCGTAACAACGGAAAATAAAAATCTTAATAGAAAAAGACGTAATAACCACCGAAACAACAACAGCAGCAAAATCCACCAAAATACGAGGCCCACCCCACCTATAAGCAACAACACTTCCAACAAAGAAAACAACAAACGAACAAAACGAACAAACCATCAAAACATCGCAAAGCGAAAGATACGTCAAAGCAGGAGGAGCATCCCCAGAAAACCCCAATGAAAAAAGCCCAAACAAAGCAACCAAAACAGAAAGATAACCCAACCTATACGAAACTTCTTTTTCGTTTGCTTCTAAGAATGAAACACAACCCAAAGCAAAATAAAAAAACAAGTAAAAAAGACGCAAAGGAAAATGATACCACGGCTCCCTCGCCACCACAAACGATACTTTAACCCGCAATACATCATCATCCACTTCAATACCATCAGACCTATTCACACAATCCCAATATAAAACATCAGTTTTCACAGCAACTTTCGTTACATTAGAGTCATAAGCTATCTTATGAAGAAGAACCTCAACTTCCACCGTTATATTATAAGAATCAAAAGGATAAAACTCACCATACCCATCAAGATCAAAAGTAACATTCCTCTGCGTAAACGCATAAAACCCATCACCTGCATACTCCAATCTAAAATAATACGCACGATAAGTAGAGAGGAAAACAAAAACATTCTCCGGTAACCTAGATTCATTAACATATGACAATGTTACAGATACCGTAACCTCACCAAACCCCCTACGCGCAAAAGCATCAACGCTTTTCACACGTATATAAACCGAAAACTTCTCTAACAAATTATCCACACCTGAACTTAAAACTTTCCCTCCCTCCAAATCTTCGCAATTATTGCTTTCAAACACCCCCATA
>QMLA01000163.1 GCA_003646585.1 Deltaproteobacteria bacterium
ACACCGGATCATCCCCGACCGTATAGAGACGGGGACATTCATCGTCGCTTCGGCCATAACAAGGGGTAATGTGCTGATTAAAGGTGCCCGCGTCGATCATCTCGATGCGATCCTCAAAAAGGTCAAGGAGGCCGGGGTGGAGATTAAGCAATACGAAGATGGATCCCTACGGGTCCTGGCCTCCGATAGGCCCAAGGCCGTCGATGTCCGCACAGCCCCCTATCCGGGCTTCCCCACCGATATGCAGGCCCAGTTTATGGCCCTCATGTCCATAGCGAGGGGCCTCAGCGTGATCACCGAAACGATCTTCGAAAACAGGTTCTTGCACGTGAGCGAACTCAAACGCATGGGGGCCCAGATCCGCATCCAGGGGCAAAACGCCATAGTGGAAGGGGTCCCCTACCTGACCGGTGCCCCTGTTATGGCCACCGATCTGAGGGCAAGTGCATCCTTAGTGCTGGCGGGACTTGTGGCGGAAGGGGAAACCCTCGTGACCGAGATCCACCACCTCGAAAGGGGTTATGAGGGTTTCCGGGAGAAGCTCTCGGAGCTCGGGGCCAGGATCGAGGAGATCGAGGTAGATGAAGTGGCTTAGGTGCTCTGAGAAGGACTTCGAATTGGGGTGGCGGAGGGTCTTGGAAAGGAGGGCCTCTTCTTTTGAAGAGGTCGAGGCACAGGTGCGGGAGATCATCAACGAGGTGAGAGAGGGTGGAGACAAGGCCCTTTTGGAACTCACCAGGCACCTCGACGGCCTGGATCTGAAGCCGGATGAAATCGAGGTTCCGAGGGAAGAATGGCAGAGGGCCTCTGGGGTCGTCGATCAAGACCTGAAGGAGGCCCTCCTGCGAGCGAAGGAGGAGATCGAGGGTTTCTGCCGCCGGGCGTTGCCGCGGGATTGGATGGATGTGAAAGGAGGGGTGATCAGGGGCGAGATCTTCAGAGCCGTTGAACGTGTGGGGGTGTATGTCCCCGGGGGAAAGGCCCTTTATCCTTCTTCAGTCCTTATGGGGGTCATCCCGGCGATTGCGGCCGGGGTGAAGGAGGTGATAGTGGTGACCCCTCCCCTCGTGAGTCCCGTCATCCTCTATGCCTGTGAGATAGCCGGAGTGAGGCGGCTGTTCCAGGTGGGAGGAGCCCAGGCCATAGCGGCCCTTGCCCTTGGCACCGAGAGGATCCCCAGGGTCGATGTGATCGTGGGTCCGGGCAACAGATACGTCACAGCGGCAAAGAAGATCCTTTACGGCCAAGTGGGGATCGATATGCTGGCCGGGCCTTCCGAACTTTTGGTCCTCTCCGACGGGACCACTTCCCCCTGGAAGGCGGCCCTTGATCTTCTGAGCCAGGCCGAACACGATGAAGACGCCTGGGCGGTCCTCGTGACCCCTGAGGAAGGGTATGCTAAGGAGGTTGAGAGATCGCTACACCGATTGGCCTCTCGGACCCCCCGGAGGGATATAGTGGAGAGGAGCCTCGGGAAGAACGGCTTGATAGTGCTCTGCCGGGATCTCGAGGAGGCCTTCAGGCTCTCCAACGAGTTTGCTCCCGAGCACCTCGAATTGCACCTGCGGGAACCCTGGAAATGGTTAGGTGAGGTGAAAAACGCGGGTTCGGTCTTCGTGGGGGAGGATACCCCCGTTGTCCTGGGCGATTACTGTGCCGGGCCCAACCACATCCTTCCGACGGGGGGATCAGCCCGTTTCAGTTCTCCCCTGGGGGTGTTAAACTTCATGAAACGCATCCAATTCCTCAGCGTGACCACCGAGGCCCTGAGGGGGCTTTATCCCGTGGGGGCAAGGATCGCCCAAGAGGAGGGGCTCGGGGGACATGTCCTGGCCTTAAAAGGGAGGATAAAGGATGGCGAGGAAGGCTCGGGTCAGTCGGAAGACCAGGGAGACCGAGGTTCAGGTCAGCCTTGACCTTGACGGCAGCGGTCAAAGCAGGATTGAGACCTCTATAGGGTTTTTCGACCACATGTTGGAACTGCTTTCGCGCCATGGGCTCCTAGACATGGAGGTCAAAGCCAGAGGGGATCTCCACGTCGATCACCATCACACGGTCGAAGATGTGGGGATCTGCCTCGGCGAGGCTTTGAAACTTGCCCTCGGAGAAGGGAAAGGGATCAGGCGTTTTGGACATGTCCTTTTGCCGATGGACGAAGCCCTGGCCATGGTAGCCGTGGACATCTCGGGTCGCCCTTATCTGGCCTTCCAGGCGGATCTCAGGGGGAAGGTCGGGGAATTTGACGTGGAATTGGTGGAGGTCTTCTTTAGGGCCTTCTGCACCCATGCAGGATTGACCCTTCACGCGAGGCTCCTTTCCGGGGGCAACCTCCACCATTCTGCCGAGGCCCTCTTTAAGGGATTGGCAGTGGCCTTGAGGGAAGCCATTGAGATGGACCCGAGACAAAGGGGAATACCTTCGACCAAGGGGGTCCTTTGAAAAGGATCTGGCTTCTCTTCCTGCTCCTTCCCTTGGCAGCCGGGGCCCAGACGATATCCATCCCCCCGGTGTGGGTCCCTTCAAGCCCAGGGGTCACAAGGAGTCTTTCCGGCCCATATGTGGAGGTTGGACCCGTGGGCCCTGGGGCTGCGAAGGCCCTGAGGCTGACCGTCGCCAAAAAGCTTGAAGCCCTCAACTGGAAGGTCAGGCCCCTGCAGAAGGGGACCCTGCAGGGCGATCCCGTGGAGGCGGCAAGGACTTGGGCCCTTGGACAACGGGCCCCCTTTGCCATGCTGGTGATCCTCTACCGGTGGATCGAGAGGGAGGGCAGCGACTTTGGGGTTGAGCGCCCCGCAGAAGTGGCCTTTGAGCTAGCGCTCATAAGGACCCGCCCCGGCCGCCTCCTTTGGGTGAAGCTTCTGAAGGAACGGCAAAGGTCCCTGAGCGAGGACCTCCTGAAGCTGGGTAGGTTCTTGCGGAAGGGGCCCAAATGGCTCAAGGCCGAGGAACTGGCCGAGGCCCTCCTTGAGGAGGCCTTAAGGGGACACTGCAGGCCGAGCAGATGGTGATCTTTCCTGCCATCGACATAAGAGGGGGACGGTGCGTGAGGTTGTTGCAGGGGCGATTCGATGTCGAGACGGTCTACGCAGAGGATCCCAGCGAGGTGGCCAGGAGATGGGAGAGGGCGGGGGCCAAATGGATCCACGTGGTGGACCTGGACGGTGCCCTTCGGGGCAGCTCCGTGAACGAAGGGGTGGTGCGGAGGATCCTGGAGGAGGTGAGGGTCGACGTCCAACTGGGTGGGGGCATAAGGTCCATGGAGGCCATTGAGAGATGGCTCTCCTTGGGGGTTAAGAGGGTGGTCCTTGGGACGGCAGCCGTAAAGGACCCCGGATTCTTGAGGGACGCCATAAGGGAGTTCGGAGAACGGGTCGCCCTGTCGCTTGATGTCAAAGGGGGAGAGGTGATGCTCGAGGGGTGGCGGAAGCCAAGTGGCATCAAGGCCCTTCAGATGGCCGCAAGGGCCAAGGAGATGGGCCTCAGTCTCCTGATTTACACCGATATCTTGAAGGACGGCAC
>QMLA01000164.1 GCA_003646585.1 Deltaproteobacteria bacterium
GATCATAAGGGCCATCGAGGAAATGGTCCGGATGGGAGAAAACGTCCTGGTTACGAGGCTTTCGCCCGGCAAGGCGGAGGAGATCAAAAAACGCTTTCCCGAGGCCGAGTACCACGGGATCCCGAGGCTGCTGACCCTGAAGGTCCACGAGATTCCCTCCCAAGGACGGGGGGAGATCCTGGTTGTGAGCGCCGGCACAAGCGACCTCCCTGTCGCGGAGGAGGCGGCCATAACGGCCGAGATGATGGGAAACAGCGTCAGAAGGCTTTACGATGTCGGGGTCTCGGGGGTCCACAGGCTCCTGGAGCACTTAGAGACCCTGAGGAGGGCAAACGTGCTGATCGTGGTCGCGGGCATGGAGGGGGCCCTGCCCAGCGTCGTGGGGGGATTGGTGTCAAGGCCGGTGATAGCGGTACCCACAAGTGTCGGCTACGGGGCCTCCTTCAAGGGGCTTTCGGCCCTCCTTGGGATGCTCACAAGCTGCGCCTCAAATGTGGCCGTCGTCAATATCGACAACGGCTTCGGCGCGGGCTACATAGCAAGCCTCATAAACCGATGAATCGGGGGGCCGAAGGGCCCCCACAAAGTTCAGGCCTTCCTGATCCTGCAGCGCAGGGCCTTGAGCTGGGGATAGCCGCTTATTGGATCAAGGGGACTTGAACCGGTCAGGTAATTGACATTTGCCTCCGCCCAGCCATGGGGGATGCTGACCACCCCCGGCATCAGGTCGTCGGTCACCTTGAGCTTGATCCTTATCTGGCCGTGGCGGGTCTCAACGATGACGAAATCCCCATCCGAAAACCCATACTGGCTGGCGGTCTCCCGCCCCACCTCGGCAAGGGGTTCGGGGACCTCCTGCCTCAGGGAGGGAACCTCCCTGAACTGCGTGTGGGTATACTGCAGGATCCTGGCCCCGGTGGAAAGCCAGAGGGGATAATCCTCGTCCTCGGCCGGCTCATAAGGGATCGGCAATGGATCATAGCCATATTCGGCCAGGGTCTCCGAGTAGATCTCGATCTTGCCCGAAGGGGTCCTGAGCTTCCCCTTCTTCAGGGTGTCGTAGGTCTTCTGGGCGTAGAAGACGCCGCGGCTGATCTCTTCACGGCTCAACCCCATTGGAGAAAGCCAGTGCTCTATGATCTCCTCCTCACTCCTCCAGGGGAAGAGCTCCCCATAGCCCATCCTCCTTCCCAGCTCACACCAGAACTTCCAGTCGGGCCAACTCTCCCAGAGGGGTTCGATCACCTTCGGCCTGAGACACAGATAAGGCAACCCCGATGTGACCGCATAGACATATCCGATACCCGAGCGCTCCAGGAAGGAACAGGCGGGAAGGACGATATGGGCGTAACGGGCGGTCTCGGTCATGAAGAGGTCTATGACCACGGTGAACTCCAGGCGCTTGAGGGCCTCACTCCAGGCCTTCGAGTCGGGCATGCTCAGGGCCGGGTTGCCCCCGCTTACGATGAGTGCCTTAATAGGATAAGGCTTCCCCTCAAGGACCGCCCGGGTGAAGTACATGGTCTGCCCGTAAGGGGATTGCCTACCCCAGAGGCTGTAAAACAGGGGGTGCTCCTTGGCCCCTATCGGATCCTCCTGCACCTTGATGTGCAGGCTCCCGAGCCGCGGGAAGGGTACAAAGGCCCAGGATCCCGGAACGTCCACATTGCCCGTTATGGCCTGGAGGATCGCCAGGGCCCGCGAGGTCTGCACCCCATCGGGGCGCTGATCGAGACAGCAGGTCCCCTGTACGATACAGGCGGGCTTCACCGTTGCAAAGGTCCGGGCGATCCTCCTGATCATATCGGCATCAACCCCGGTTGAGGCCTGAACCCTCTCGGGGGGGAAGGCCTTAACGTGCTCCCTTAAGCGATCAAACCCGAGGGTGTACCTCTGGACGAATTCCCGATCGAAAAGCCCCTCCTCGATGATCACATGGATCATGCCCAAGGCGAGGACGCAGTCGCTTCCGGGTTTAACCGGGACATGAAGCCCCAGCTCGGCCAGCTTAGTCCGCTTGGGGTTTATGACGATGAGCTCCCTGGGCCCGCCTTCCCTCAGGGCCTTCGCCAGAGGGGGCTTGGAAGTGTCCGGATCGGTCCCCCAGAGGATCACACATTTGGCCTCCTCGGGCTCCTCGAGCAAAAAGGTCCCGAAGGTCAACTGATGGGCGAGGATCCTTGACCGATAACACACACTTTCAACCGAGAGGAAATTGGGGGTGCCATAGGCCCCCCGAAAACGGCGCGCAAAGGCGGCAAGCTCGTTGTTCTCCACCCCGATGGAACCGCAAAATATGGCAAGGGCATGGGGCCCATCCCGCTGCGCAAGGCGCGTAAGCCTTTCGGCTATCCCATCAAGGGCCTCATCCCAGGAGATCCGCTTCCACTCACCCCCTTCCCTCTTCATGGGATACTTCAACCTCCGAGGGGAATAAACCCAATCGATGAGGGCACGACCTCTTGCACAAAGCTCCCCCCTGCCCAAAGGATGCCCGGACAACCCCTCCACCTTCACAAGCCTGCCATCCTCCACATAAGCCCTCATCCCACAGGACCAAACACACGCAATACAAATGGTGTCCACCACCCTGCTCTCCATCCCACACCTCCCCTTCCTCTTTTTCCCAAAAGCTATAACACACCTAAAGGAGTTTTGCAACGGAAACTTTGGTTCTCTATAAAAGAATATTTGATGGGTCTTGGAAAGCGTTTACAATTTTAGGGGGTGGTGAAGGTGAGGAGGTTTGTGGTTCTTGTTGCCTTGGGGGTGGGTTTTGTCCTTTCCCTTTTGGCCCTTTTGGGGAAGCTTTCTCCCCAGGGGGGTGCTGATATGTGTGGGAGTGAGGCGTGTGAAGCGGTTCAGTATTCGGGGTTTTCGGAGCTTTTTGGGGTTCCCATAACGGCTCCGGCGGTCATCCTGGTGGGGATTGCGTTTTTGCTTTATCTGCTGGGCAGGAGGGAGGCGGCCCCCCTGGTGGGTCTGATATTTGGGGGTGAGCTTTACCTGACCTTTGTTGAGTTCTTCTATTTGAAGGGGTGGTGTCCCCTCTGCATAGCCTTTGCCTCAAGTCTTGCTGTGGCTGCCATTGCCCTTCTGTGGGAGGACCTGAAGGGGGTGGTGGTGCTTGGGGTCATGGGTTTTTTGGGCCTCCACCTCCTCTTTTTCTTTCCCAATGTGGAGCTTCTGCAGGGGCCGATGTTCGATCCGAAGGGGAAGGTCCTGGAGGTCTTCCTCAGGCCCCGTCAGGAAAGGGTCCTTCTGGAACTTCAGGGGCTCCTTTCGGCCAAAGGTGTGCCGGTAATACCCAGGTATGTGTCCGAGGGGCCTGCTGAAAGGCAGGAGGCCTTAAGGGCGATAGCCCGCCGGTGTTTTCTCAGGCCTACGGGGACTGCCATGAGGCTGGCCGAGGGGATCCTCAGGAAGAATGAGGGGCAGTGGCGGCGCCTTGGGGGCGGTACACCGCTTTTTATCCTCAAGGTAGGGGGAAGGATCA
>QMLA01000165.1 GCA_003646585.1 Deltaproteobacteria bacterium
GGAAGTGGTGGTCTGGAGCAACTTTGTGCAGTTGCCGGTCAAGATCGTCGACGAGATAAACCGACTTCCCGAGACCAAGCAATCCATGATCCTTGATGGGGTGGATCGGGGCAACTGGGAATACCTCAATGAGATCGTGATAAATGACGAATATGTCCTTTTTGCCACGGCCAATTACCAGGACAGGGGGACCAACACCATCATTGCCCCCCTTGTTGACCGATTCGATGTGATGGTCGAGTCAAGACACCCAGGTCCAAACCTCGCCTTTCAGATCGGAAGACGCTCGCGGCTGGATAACCCCCTCAGACATCCCGAGTTCGAAAGGAAGTTTCAGGAGCTGTTGAGGTCACAGATCCCCTACCACGAGAAGCTCCCGAGGCTTGAGGAGCTTTCTGAGGCCTTCGGCAGCTACTTGGAGGAGAAGGTGGGGGTTAAGGGATTGAGTAAGGAGGAGCGCTTGAGGATAAGGCGCCAGATAGCCGAAATCCCCTTGGATCTTGATGCCAATGCCTTCCTGAGGATGGTCCTGGCAGAGCTTTCCTTCTGTTACAGATACGGGCAGAAGAGAAGCGTGGAGCAGTGTCCTGAGGGCTGCCACTACACGGGTTATCTCTGCTATCACGTCAAAAACTGCGCATCCAACCGCCTCCCCATTTCGGTTATAGGTTATTCTCAGGCCCTTGCGTGGTTCCTTGAGGACGACGAGGTGGACTTAGAACATGTAAGGACGGTTCTTCCCTTTACCCTCGCCCACAGGATCCAGTGGCGCGATTCCTACATTTCGAAGAAAGAGGGGGAGGGCAGAAACGATCCCTTGCAGATCTACCTGGCCAAGGAGGCCACCGAGGAGATCTTTCACCGCTACAACGAACAGAGGGATTACCTGCTTGATGCCCTGGCGGTTGCATGTCGTGCCTTTGAGGGCGAGGAGGTGGAGCCCCTTGAGGGCGACCATCCCATATATGAGGAGATCAAAAAGGAGATAGAGGGCATAAGATGCTGAACCCCTTTGAGGAATTCAAGGGACAGGGAACAAGGCACAGTGGCAAGGAACTTCCCTTGGATCGGATCTTAAAGACCAAGGAGGAGACCCTGGGTCAGATCCTCAAGGGTTATGAAAGCCTCCTCAAGAACGAGGCCAAGGACCTGGTCTGGCTCATGCAATACAGCACCGTAATTAAGGCTTACAGCATCGCAGAGGAGGCCATAAAGGACATAAATTACACCGCCGAGGACATTGAGGAGTTCTGCTATGCCCTGGACAAAACCGATCAGATACCGTATCTGATAACGGGTCCTGCCGGGGTTTACATCTCGGCCCTTTGTAATCACGCCAAGGAACAGGAAATCGTCCTCAGGCTTCAGGATCTGGGGATAAAGATAAACCTGATCGGCTACAGGCTCCCCGAGGGGAAGAGGCTTGTAGTTGAAGGCAATGTCGGGGATTTCACCGGCATAGGCCTTGATGGGGGGGAGCTTGTCGTCGAAGGAAGTGCCAAAAATTACACCGGTGCGGGGATGAAAAGGGGCAGGATTGTCGTCCGCAACAACGTGGGATTCAACACCGGTCACGGGATGACGGGAGGGGAGATAGTGGTGGGAGGAAGGATCAAGGGGCTGGGGAAGATCGTGGGCGGAAAGATATACGAGAAGGGACAGCTGATCTTCCCCAGTGAAGACTACAGGCCCTTTTACTTCTGATGATGTTTGAAGATATCCTCAAGAGGATCTGGCCCAGGATACGCCGAAAGCACCTATTCCCTCAGCTTCCCACACCCCAGCTCACCGAGTCAGAAGAGGAAGTAGCCCTCGAGATGAAGAGCAAGCAGCTGCAGATCAACAGGGCCTTCCTTGAGGCCTTGAGGGATAGGATGTCCCCTGAGGATGTCCTTGAGGCCCTCTTAGATCACGGCATATCCCATTACATGTACTGCCCCTGGGACTTCAACACCCACCTGATGCTCTATTCGGAGGCCAAAAGGGTCCTGAAGGACAAGCGCTTGGCCCAGAAGGCGGCATCCTATTTTATGGATGTTGTGGCCAACACCTATTGCGTGAAGGAGAGGGAGACGAAGCTCCCCGAGCTTTACCGCAACCTCCCAAAGGAAGGGGTCCAGAAGGTTTTGGCATCTCTTTATCAGGTGATATGGGGGGTGGACCTGGGGGTTGAGGTGGAGGAGGAGAAGATCAGGCGCCTTGCCAGGATCCCTTACTTGGAGAAGAGGCTCTGGAGGGAAAGCGTTAAGAAGTTCGCCAAGACCCTCGAGGAACTGCTCCAGCAGGAGATGGAAAACGAACAAAAAAGCAGCCAGAAGACCCCAAATCCCTTAGGTGAGCACTCCCTGGAAAACTACACCCTAGAGGAGATAGACCGCGGGTTGAGGGAATTCGCCTCCTCGGTGGAGGATATAGAACAGTTCCGTGAGACCGTGGAGGATTTCAAAGAAGAACTGAGCGCCCTCGGATACTCCACAGGAGGCATGGGCCGCGGTCCCGGAAACCCCATAGATGCAGACCTGCTTTACTACCTGAAACGCGCCGAAAACTACACCCTCCCGGTCAAAAAGCTCCCGATGGAAAAAAGCGGTGCCCTACACCCCCACTCCCACGCCCCCTGGGAGATCGGAAAGCCCGTTCAGGACATCGACCCCTGGACCAGCTTCGGAAGGATCATGCCCGGATTGACCCAGACCTGGGTCAGACGAGAAGGCGATGTATTCGGCGAAATGGAAGCCATCCCCGACTGCCTCGTGATAATAGATTCTTCGGGAAGCATGACCAATCCGAGGGAAAGATTGTCATATGCGGTATTAGGTGCGGCTTGTGCTTGCAACGCTTACCTTAAAAACAACAGAAGGGTTGCTGTATACAATTTCTCCGATGCCTTCCGCGGTAATAAGCTCCTTCTTGATTTCTGCAGGGAAAAGGAGGCAATCTATTGGGCAATATGCCGGTATTTTGGAGGAGGAACAGCCCTCGATCTCAACGATATAGTTTACCTTTTGAAGCAATCAGAGAAACCAGACATTTTCATTATCACAGATATGCAGATAACAAATCTTGAGAAATTGATAGAGTTCTTTAATGGAATCGAGAATAGAGTTACTGCGGTTCATATTGGGGATAACATATATACGGCCCGATTTCGTGAAGGTGTTAAACAGAAAGGCAACATCTCGTTGTTTATGGTTAGGGACAAAGAGGATATACCAAAAATAGTTCTTGGAAAAGTTAGAGAATACCTTTCTTCACTTCTTTAATCCTGTGGTAAAGTTGACACTTAAGGGATCGAAGCTTATCTTTAGACCGGAAAAAATCAGGAGCAGAGGTGGGAGGCGATGATATTTATCCCGAGGGAAAAGAGGGAAAAGCGCAATATTCCCAAGTTCCTTCCGATACTTCCCCTAAGGGGTACGGTTCTCTTTCCCGAGTTGGTCCTGCCGATCATGGTGGGGCGCAAAAAATCGGTGAAGCTCATCGATGA
>QMLA01000166.1 GCA_003646585.1 Deltaproteobacteria bacterium
CCTATTTCCGCTTCATCCCCCACGTAAACGAAAGGACCCACCGATACTTCCTTGCCCAACCTCGCTGTCGGGCTGATCCAGGAAAGATCCGATATCCCCTTGGGAGGGACCTTCGGCGGGTAGAGCTCCTCAAGGAGCTTCACAATGGCGAGATAGGGATTGGGAACGACGATCACCGGTATCGGGGCTTGCAGTTCCCTCGGGACTATGGCCGCCGAGGCACGGGTCTCCTGAAGGCCCCGGATGTACCTTTCCGATACCACAAAGGTTATGTCACCTTCGCCTGCCTCTTGGAGACCGGCCACCCCTTTGATCCTCACGGAGGGGTCGCCAATGAGTTTGCCCCCCACAAGCCCGGCTATTTCCCCTAAGGTGAGCTCCTTCATTTTCCCTTCGAGTCGAGGGCCTTTATGACCTCCTCGGTGAGGTCTATCTCCTCGGGGGCGTAGAGGATGAAACTGCGGTGCTTTTCGAGGATGAGGGTGTAGCCTTCCTTTTTGCCTATCTCGGCGATGATCCCCTCGATCTCCTTCAGCAGATCCGAGACCATCTGCCGCTCCATTTCCTGCAGTTCTTGGCGCGAATCCCTCACGAAGTCCTCCAGCTGGCGGACCTTCTGTTCGTATTGCCTCTGCCTCTCCCTGAGGGCACTCTCGCTCATAAGGGATCCCTTCTTTTCAATTTCTTCCTTCAGGGCCTTCACTTCCCTCTGCATCTGCTGGAACCGCCGATCCAGTTCGGCACCTCTCGCCTCTATCCTTGCCTTGGCCTCCTGTCCCCTTCTGGACTCACTGAGCACCCTTTGCACATCCACATATCCGATCTTGATGGATCTCGCCTCAACCGGAAGGGCACCCAGCAGGGTGAAGGCAACAATCCACACCCACAGCCTGCGCATCCCCGACCTCCTTTTGGGCTATGTTATCAATACATGATGCCGACGGCAAAGTCCCATACGCTGGCCTTCTCTCCTTTCTTCCTGTCGAGGTTGTAACCCCAATCTATCCTTATGGGACCTATAGGTGAGTACCACCTTATGCCGGCTCCAACGGCATGTCTCAGGGGGAATATTTCACTCCAGTGGTCAAAGCCCTTGCCCACATCGTAAAAGAAGGCGGCCTTAAGGCCGAGTTCTTTGCTCAGGGGATAGAGGAACTCGAAGTTGAAGACCACCATTTTTAAGGCCCCCAGTGGCTCCTGGTTCTCGTCCACCGGGCCGGCCATGCCGTACTCGAATCCCCTTATGGTCCTCAATCCCCCTACGAAGAACCTCTCACCCAAGGGTATCCGACCACCTCCATAGCGCTCGATGATTCCCAGCTTGCTCCGGAAGTTGAAGACGAGATCCCCCCAGAGGGGATGGAACCAGCTCAGGGATAGCCTCGCCCGCAGAAAATCCACATCCCCCCCCAATGCCCCTCCTGCATTGGTGAGGGAAAGGGAGTTGTCCCATCCCTTGGTGGGGCTGAAGGGGTCATCGAGGTTCCAGTAGCTAAAGGCGAGGGTGAGCTTGCTTGTGCGGGTTATGCCCTCGTAAGACTTTATGTAATCGGAGGCCTCCTCTTCCACATTGAAGATCTTCTGCCTCTCATACCGATAGACGAGATCCGCCCTCAGGTGATCGGTAAACTCCCTTCCCACCGAGACATCCCCGCCCGTTATGCGGTAATCATAGGTTGCGTAATCGTAGACCTCGTTGAAGGCGTCAAAGCCCACCGAATAATAGGAATCCAAGAACCTCGGATCGCTGAACCCGAGGGAAAACTCGCTCATCTCCCCACCCAGGGTGGCCCTGAGATAAGCCCTGTAGGCCCTGCCGAAGAGGTTCCTCTCGGAAAGCGAAATGGTCCCAACGAGGCCGTGAACGGAACTGTAGCCGCCGCCAAACTGCAGGGTCCCTGTGGGCATCTCCTCGACCCTCACTTCTAGATCCAGCACATCCCGGCGGGCGGTGGGTATGGTGTTGAAGTCGACCTTCCTGAAGATCCTGAGCTTTTTGATCCTCTGCAGGCTCCTCCTTATCTGGGTGGCGCTCCAGATATCTCCCTCGGCCAGCTTTATCTCGCGCCTTATCACCTTTTCGCGCGTCTTGGTGTTGCCCTTTATGGTGATTCGACCCAGACGGACCTTGGGTCCCGGATCGATCCGGAAACGCAGATGCACAAGCCCCCTTTCGCGATCGACGGACCTCAAGGGGGATACCTCCACGAAGGCATATCCCCTGTCAGCGTAGTAGTCCACGAGCTTCGAAACATCCTTTTCCACCTCCGAGATGCGGTAGATCCTCCCCGGCCTCGCCTTGAGCTTGAGCTTCTTCAGGATCTCTTCCCTGGGCCTTATGAGGGTTCCCGTGAGGTCCACGCTCCCGATCTCATACCTCTTGCCCTCCTCGATCCTTATCAGGATGAAGAGCGATCTGCCGTCTCTGGAAACCGATATCTCCGGTTTGGAGATCTTCACATCCAGATACCCGTGGTCATGGTAAAAGTATCTGATCCTGGAGAGATCCACCTCGAGGAGCTCCCGGTTCAGGGTCCCGGCCTTGGTCAGCCAGGAAAGCCAGTTCCTTTGCTTGGTGCGCATGAGCTTTTTGAGCTTGCGGTCACTGAAGGCAGTATTCCCCTCAAACCGGATCTCCTTGATCCATCCCCTTGGGCCCTCAAAGATATCCAGAAAGACCATCACCTCATTCCCGGGCAATTCCTGCACCTCACCGGCTACCGAAGCCGTATAGAAGCCCTTGGAGGCATAAAGGTCCTTGACCGCCTCTTGGCTTTCCTCCCACAATCGCTGATCGAAGAAATCCCCCCTTTTGATCTTTAAGACCGCCTCAATTTCCTCCCTCTTCAACTTCTGATAGCCGGATATCACCACCTCCTTTACCCTCGGCTTTTCCAACACGATATAGGTGAGGATTACCCCTTCAGGGGTCTTCTGCACATCCACCCTCACATCCCTGAAGTAGCCCAGGGAAAACAGGGCCTTTACGTCCTCGCTCAGCCGTTCCCTACTGAAGGGTTTCCCCTTTTTGCTCCCGATGGCACCCAAAATCACCTCCCTTTCCACCCTCTGATTGCCCACAATCCTTATCTCCTTTATCGTCGGGGGTTGGGCCAGGGAAAGGATCGGAAAGATCAGGCCAAAAATCACCACAAGGAGTTGCCGTGTCATTTCCTCTCCCAGAAGGCCTTAAAGCTATATCAGATTTGCCTCAATCTTTACAAACTCTTCCCTTATGACGCGACCATCGGCCATGTAAAGCTTGCGGGGAAAGCGATCCGCCAGAGCCTCGTTATGGGTGACCACCACCACCGCCGTTCCCATGGAACGATTCAGCCTCTCGAGCAGCTCCATGAGCTCGGTGCCCGTCTTGGAATCCAAGTTACCGGTGGGCTCATCGGCCAGAAGGAGCCTGGGCCTCATGACCAGGGCCCTTGCCACTGCCACCCTCTGCTGTTC
>QMLA01000167.1 GCA_003646585.1 Deltaproteobacteria bacterium
ACGCCATGAAGTATGTCCGTCCGGGGGAGAGGCTCGTAATTGAGGCTGCCGCCCGGAGGGAAGAGGGGGGTGGGTCATCCTCATGGTGAAGGACAGGGGAATTGGTATCCCTCGGCAGTTCCAAGAGAAGATCTTTAACCTCTTTCAGCGCCTTCAGAGCGACGAGGAGTATCCCGGCACGGGTGGTGAAAGCCTTCTCAGCGGCCATGGAGTTCAGGGATCCTTACACCTCAGGCCATCAGCGGAGGGTGGCGGAACTGAGCGAGGCCATCGCCCGGGAACTGGAATTTCCCGAGGAGGATATCCAGGACATCAGGGTCACGGCCCTGCTTCACGATCTGGGCAAGTGCCTGAGCGTCCCTTCCGAGATCCTCAACAAGCCCTCGGGGCTCAGCGAGCTTGAGTTCGCCATTATCAAGACCCATCCTGAGGGGGCTAAAGGATGGGGAGATCCTGCTTGAAGCGAGGATCCTCGCCGTTGCCGATGTGGTGGAAGCGATGACTTCCTACAGGCCTGCCCTGGGCCTTGACCGCGCCCTGCAGGAGATCAGGGAAAACTGCGGGAGACTCTACGATCCGGAAGTGGTGGAGGACTGCCTCAGGGTCTTCGGGAAGGGCTTCAACTGGAAATGCTAACCGTACCTTACGCAGTTCCTCCCTGCCCTTTTCGCCTCGTACATGAGATCATCGGCTCGGGAGATGACACTATCAGGGGTATCCCCCTCGCGGTACTCGGTAACGCCAAGGCTGGCCGTGACCCGTCCAACCCCCGGAATCTCTGCCGCCTCTATCCTCTCCCTCAACTCCTCGGCCAGCTTTGCGGCCTTTTGCAAAGGGGTATTGAGCAAGAGCAGCACAAACTCCTCTCCTCCCCAACGGGCCAATAGATCTATCTTCCTTATACGACTACTTATGACCTCCACCAGGAACCGCAGGACCCTGTCTCCTGCCTGGTGGCCATAACGATCGTTGACCTTCTTGAAGTGATCGAGGTCGATCATGACGATGGAAAAGGTGGTCCCTCCCCTCCTGATCCTCTCCATCTCTTCCTCAAGCCTCTTCACAAAATACCGGCGATTGTAAGCCCCGGTGAGGGGATCGGTTATGGATAAGCGGTAGAGTTCCTCCTCCATCTTCTTGTAACGGGTGACATCGTCAGCATAGTACAGGTAAAGGTCCTCCCCTACAGGGACCCACCAGGTGTACCAGAACTCCCCCTTGACCCGGAGTTCCTTGTTGATGGTCTCACGGCGATCCAGGGCCCTGTCTCCCTCACAGAACCTACACTGGGTCCCGGGAAGGGGATAGCCCGTTTCTTCGTAAAAACGCCTCTGTTGCTCTTCCAGAAACTCCATCCCCCAGATGCCCTCCCAGCAATACTGGCCCTCTTGGGTCTTAAAACGCTCCCTGGCAGCCCTGTTCTGAGCGATGATCTTCCTCTCCCTTGAGATGAGCCAGGCCGGATTGGGGATTCCCTCAAGCATCATCCTCATCTGTTCCTCCAGCCTTCGCACCTCGGTCACGTCCTCCCCTATGGATAGGACCATGACGAAGCTCCCCCCCTCCGTGATCGTGGTGTTGTTCCACCGGATCAGACGCCTTTGGCCGTCCTTGGTCAGGATGGGATTTTCGTAACTGTGAAATCCTCGCTGATTCACCACCTCGTTCCACACCCTGTAAATCTCCCCCCGGATTTCAGGGGGGATAAAAAGCTCTATCCAGCTCTTCCCCAATACCTCCTCCCGGCGGTACCCGGTCACCTTCTCGGCGAAGTCATTGAAGAGCAGGATCCTGGAATCCTCCCCCAGCCCTACGACGATCACTGGCGCGTTCTCGATCAGGGCCTCGGCCCGGGCCTTCTCCAGGGCGAGCTGCTCCTGCAGATGCTTCTGCTCGTCGATGTTCATGAAGTAACCGAGGACGGCGGGTTTCCCCCTGTAGTTGACCGAGGTTACCATCCCGGCACACCAGAGGATGCTGCCGTTCTTCCTCACCGCCCTGAACTCGTAAGGGGTGGAGGTTTCCCCCTTCAACATCAGCTTCGACCTCTGCCTGACCCACTCGCGATCGGTCGGATGGACGGGATCAAGGGGGTTCATCCTGAGGAGTTCCTCCTCGCTGTAACCCAATCCCCTGGACATCTCGGGGTTTACCAGCCTGAAGCACTCCCTTTGGGCGATGTAGATGGCAATGGGGGCATTGGAGAAGACGCTCCTGAAGAGGTCCTCGGCTTGACGCCTCTCGGTGATGTCTATCACCGAGATTATGGTCTGTTTGGTCTGGGGGATGACCGTGGGGGTAACGATACCCCAGCGGATTTCGCCTCCCTTGCTGATGAAGCGAAGTTCATAAGTAGAGGGGGCGTCCTCTCTCCTGAGCCTCTTTTGGTGATACTGGAGGACCAGGGGGAGGTCATCGGGATGCACCAAGATGGTGACCTTCCTGCCCAGGAGTTCCTCGCTGCTGTAACCGGTGTGCTTCAGGGTGGCCAAGTTGACCCTGGTAATGGTCAGGTCCTCCTCCACCAGCAGGAACATCGCCTCGGTCCTTTCAAAGACCGTCTCAAAGTAGACCTTCCCAAGACCCTCCTTTATCACCTCTATGAAGGCCTCAAGGAGGACCCTCTCCCCTCCCAGTTCGGTTTCCCTCACCGTCTTTATTATCGGAACCTTTGTGCCGTCCTTCCTCAAGAGCACCCTGTGGGACCTGTCCACCTCCTCCCCTTTGTCAAGCACGGGACAGTAGTCGAAGGGACACAGATAACCCTGGCACGATCTCCCCACGACCTCTTTGACGTCTTCGGCCCCAAAGAGCCTCAGGGCCTCCCGGTTCGCCCACCGGATGGCCTTATCCCTGCCCACGATGAGTATACCGACGGGTAAAAGGTCGAGGATCTCGAAGGCCTTCCCTTCTTGGATCATCCTCCCTCACTGAGGGGGTTTTGGGGAATTGTGTTTTGGAGGCGATTTTGTGTCAAGGGGTAAATCTTCTTCATTTCATCGTCAGCTCGGGGGTTTTTTCTCCTTTTTCTTTTTGGGAGAATTTTCCCATGATTGAAGTGGAATTGAAGGTGCGAGCCGATATCAACAGGGCGAGGGAGAGGCTCCAAGGCCTGGGGGCCTCTCCAGAGGGGATCGAATTCCAGCATGATCTTTACTTCAACGCCCCCTGGAGGGACTTCTCCAGGAGCGATGAGGCCTTGAGGATAAGGATAAAGGGAGAGGGAGGGCTTCTGACCTACAAGGGGCCGAAGATCGATCCCTTGAGCAAGACCCGTGAGGAGATAGAGGTGGAGGTGTCCGACTGGCGCCAAGCCAGACAGCTGCTTTTGAGGCTGGGATTTGAGGAGGTGGGGGAGGTGAAGAAATGGAGGGAGAGGTATGAGATCGGGGGATTCACGGTGAGCCTCGATCGGGTCGAGGGCCTCGGGGAATTCGTCGAGGTGGAGG
>QMLA01000168.1 GCA_003646585.1 Deltaproteobacteria bacterium
AAGGCTGCAGGGGATGGGAGATCTGTAAGGACGGTTTATGTGCCGGAGTGGATGAGGCGGGGAGAGGACCTTTAGCGGGTCCGGTGGTCGCTGCTGCGGTAATCCTTCCTCCCGAGTGTTTCATACCCGACATCAGGGATTCCAAGGTCCTTAAACCTGAAAAGCGCAGGGAACTTTATCGTTACATAACCTCACGGGCCCTGTGTTGGGCTGTAGCTTCGGTGGGCCCCAGGGAAATAGACAGGCTCAACATCCTCAGGGCGACCTTTGAGGCCATGAGAAGTGCGGTCCTTAAACTCAATCCGAAGCCACGAGGATTGATCGTCGATGGTCCCCATGGGATTGAAGGCCTTGATGTCCCTCAGGTATCCCTGGTGGATGGGGATTCCCTCTGTCCTTTGGTGGCGGCGGCCTCCATTTTGGCCAAGGTCATCCGGGACAGGATGATGTCCTTCTATCACCGTCTTTACCCCCAGTACGGGTTTGATCGCCACAAGGGATATTCCACCAAGGAGCACAGGGAGGCCCTCAGGCGCTTTGGCCCCTCTCCCATCCACAGGATGAGTTTCAGGGGCGTAAATGGGTAAGGCCCATCGCTTGGGAAAGAAGGGCGAGGATCTGGCGACCGAATTTCTCAAGAAATCCGGCTACAGGATCCTCAAACGCAATTACCGCTGTCCCTTTGGAGAGGTGGACATCATCGCCGAAGACGGGGGAGTTCTGGCCTTTGTGGAGGTCAAGGCAAGGAGTTCCGACTCCTATGGGTCTCCTGCGGAGGCCGTGGATTGGAGGAAGAGGGATAGGGTGGCCAGGGTTGCTTCCCATTACCTTCAAAGGCGGGGACTCGAAGGTAAGGTGCCCGTTCGCTTTGACGTCGTTTGCCTGAATTTCTCCCCTATAGGTCCCATTGTGGAGCTGATAAAGGGGGCCTTTGGGCTTGAGGGGTGAGGAGTTAAACTGCCCTTTTTGAGATCGCGGAAGGCCTTGTCAATGCTTGTCCTTTGTGATAATTAGAGAACGCTTCTGGGCTTTGGTTTTTGGGCCTTTTGGTGTTTGGCAAAAACCTTATTAAGGAGGTAGATATATGAAGAAGGCCGATCTTGTTGCGAAGGTGGCGGATGAGGCCAAGATACCCCGTGCCGCGGCCGAGAGGGCCATTAACGCTTTTGTAAACGTCGTTACAGAGGCCCTCAAGGCAGGCGACAAGGTGGCGCTGCCAGGATTTGGCACCTTCATGGTGGCCCAGAGGGCTGCCAGGAAGGGCAGGAACCCCAGGACCGGCCAGGAGATTCAGATACCCGCTGTGAAGGTACCCAAGTTCAAGGTCGGCAAGAACCTGCGCGAGGCCGTAAAGTAAAAATTGGGAGGAGCCCTCACAGGGGAAAAGTTGCACTATCCCCTGTGAGGGCGTCACAGCAGGGGAAAGCCGCGGTAGAGTCCCAAATTTCTGGCTATATTTATGGCTTCGAGATATTCGGTAGGTGTTATGCGTCGAGCGATCTCCGGAAAGTCATAGGCCTTATAAAGGGGACGATACTGATCCATGATGTTGATGTAGGTGTGTACTGAAATCTCCTTGGCTATAAAACGGAGGACTTCTCCGGTATCTGCCACTCCGTTGGGCATGACGAGATGTCGAACGAGGAGACCTCTTCGAGCGATACCCCTTTCATCTATTAACAGATCTCCTACCTGCCGGTGCATCTCCTTGATTATGGTCTTTACCACTTCGGGGTAGTCCGGTGCATTACAATATCTTTGTGAGTGAGCTGTATTCAGAAATTTTATGTCGGGCATGTAGATGTCGAAGATCCCTTCCAGGAGTTTGATGACTTCCAGGGAATCGTAACCACCGGAGTTGTAAACCAGTGGTATCCTCAATCCTCCTTCTATCGCCAGCGGTAAGGCTTCTACTATTTGAGGGACGTAGTGGGTAGGGGTGACGAAATTGATGTTATGGCATCCCTGTCTTTGGAGATACAGCATAATTTTGGCCAGTTCTTCCGGTCGGATTTTTTCACCATGGCCGAGGTGGCTTATGTCGTAATTCTGGCAGAAGACGCAACGGAGGTTACAGTGGGTGAGGAATATCGTTCCCGAGCCATACCTTCCCACCAGCGGAGGTTCCTCTCCGAAATGGGGAAAGGCACTTGAGACCATGAGCTCGTAGGGGGCGCGGCAGTATCCCTTTTCCCCTCGGGTCCTGTCTATCCCGCAACGGCGAGGGCACAGATGGCACTGTTTGAGGATCTCCCTGAGTTTTTCTATTCTCTCGGGGAGTTCCCCCGAGGAGTGCAATTTCAGGTAAGAAGGACTATCCCTCACGAACAATAGCTTAAGGCAAAATCCAGGAGGGGCCAAGACCTGTCCTCCTTGAAGGGGTAATGGGTGTTGTGTTAAAGGAGTCTCCGAAAGCTCGCAAAGGAAAAGGGAGGGAAGGGTGAGGGTAGCGATAATCGGGACGGGGTATGTGGGTTTGACTACTGCCGTAGCCCTTGCATATGTCGGGCACGAGGTGACCGGAGTGGATAAGGACCTCGAAAAGATCAGGGTGGTGGGGTCCTTCAGGAGTCCCATTTATGAACCAGGTCTTGAGGAACTGATGGAGCTTTCCAGGGGGAACCTCCGCTTCAGTTTGGATCTTCGTCCCTCGGTGGCCGATGCCGATGTGATAATGATCGCGGTGGGCACCCCCAGCAAGCCCAACGGGCAGGCCGATAACCGATATGTGGAGGCGGCAGCTCGTGAGGTGGCCGAAGGCTTAATAGAGGGGCGCACTTATACTTTGGTGATCAAATCCACCGTTCCCATTGGGACCAACAGGAGGGTTTCTCACATAGTTGATAAAGTCCTGGCGGAGCGGGGTGTGAAGGGCAGGGTGAGGGTTCATGTGGCGTCGAATCCGGAGTTTTTGAGGGAGGGGTCTGCCCTGAGGGACATGCTTTATCCGGATCGGATAGTGGTGGGAGCTGAAGATCCGGAGAGTGCTGATGTGCTGAGGAGGCTTTATCGTCCAATCCTTGAGCAGACGTTTGAGCCTCCGCCTTTCTTGCCAAGGCCGGAGGGTTATGACCTTCCGCCCCTTATAACCACGGACCCTATAAGTGCCGAGATGATCAAGTATGCTGCTAATGCCTTTTTGGCCATGAAGATAAGTTTCATAAATGAGATCGCTACCCTCTGTGAAAAGGTGGGGGCGGACGTTACAGAAGTGGCTCGGGGCATTGGGCTTGATCCCCGGATAGGTCCGCGGTTCCTCGAGGCAGGTCTCGGGTGGGGAGGGAGCTGTTTTCCCAAGGACACCGCTGCCCTCGTGGCTATGGGTCAAGAGCTTTCGTGTCCCATGCGGCTGGTTGAGACCACCCGAGAGGTCAACTATCGCCAAAGGGAGAGGGCGGTCGAAAGGTTGCAGGAGGTCCTGAAGGGGGTG
>QMLA01000169.1 GCA_003646585.1 Deltaproteobacteria bacterium
ATATTTAGATTTGTCGTATTGTATACGATAGCCTATGATAGATGAAAAGTCGATTCAGGTGCTTTTGGACGAGCTTTCGAAGATTAGACAGCTACTGGAAATACTCACGAGAAATGTATTGAAAGAAGAGTTGGAGAAAATAGCGACCACGGATGAAAGAAAACGAATATGGGCTCTTTGTGATGGACTAAGGAGCACAGAGGAGATAGCAAAGAAAGTAGGTGTCACTCCTAGAACTGTTCAAAGGTTCATCAAAGAGCTGCGGAAAGTAGATCTCGTCACCATTGAAAAACGCGGCTATCCAAAACGACGCTTCGACTACATTCCATCAGATTGGGATGTCGAAATGGAGTGATTATTATGGAAAAGAATGAGGTGGCTATTTTAAGGGAGATCTCACATAAACTGGATCAACTAATAATATTGTTGAAGCTAAGTAATAGGGATGTTTTAAACCAGTTCAAGAGAGAGATCCAAAGAGATCGTGTCTCGGCTAGAATTCTAGAGTTAGCAGATGGAACGCTAACTTACTCCGATTTATCGAAGAAAGTATCTGAAGAAATGGGCGTAGCTGAAATAACTGTGAAGAAGAAAATTTCGAGATTGAGGGAAATGGGATTTTTAATTACAAGAAGAGAAGGAAGGCAAGTATACTATGAAAATTCTGGACTATTTGAGTAGGTGAAACTTATGGTTAGAAAACCACAGAAGATAAATCGGGATGTGGCGGAGAACGTTTATAGGTTTATAGAAGACTATATTTTTGAAAACCATAAACTATGCTCTACGAGCGATATTGTGAATGCTCTAAAAATGCCAAGAAGAAAATGTGATAAAGTACTTAAAGAATTAACTCTAAAAGGAAAAACTACGATTGTATATGGAGGAAGGGGCAAACCAACCATTTATATCCCCACATACATGTTTGAGGAGGTTCTAAGAATACAGTGTAAACCACACTGGATAGAGAAATATGCCTTTAAGGAAAAAGTGAGGATTACCAAGAAAATTACCGAAATGAAAAGAAAGATTTCACATTACGAGACCTTAGAAAGGCTTCTTTATGGTACTGGCGAGCCATTAGAAGATGCTATAAAGTATGCATTTGAATATTTAGAATTTGAAAGTGTTGAACATCCTCAGGAAAAGGACTCCTATGATGTTTCTTTTATATATCATGGGAAAAAATACATAGTGGAAATTGAAGGTACAACCAAGCAGGGAAGCAAGGAGAAAGTAAATCAATTGGACGGGTGGATTAAGAAAGAACTCAACCTAGGTATGGATCCAAATAAGATAGTTGGGGTTTTTATTGTCAATCATTTTAGAGACAAGGATCCTGAGGAAAGAGGAGAACCCTTAACGGAGCATGCTAAACGTTTCTTAAAATATCATCGCTTTCTGTTCCTTACCACCTTGTTTTTATTTAATCTTATAATAGAGGTAAGCGAAGGTTCTCTTAGCAAGGAAGAGGCCCGTAAAATGGTTGTTGAAGGTGAGAAATATGCATGAAGATCTTCTAGGAGAGAATATCGTAAAGCTTCTCGAAGAAATTCTTAGGTGGACTAGGTTTCAGGGATGGCGAAACGTAAAGGATGTATTAACCGAGATGCTTACCGATGACCTATCTAAACTCATATATCATTACAGCGATGGTAGGAGTAGTAGAGAGGTCGCTCAAAGGGTACCAGTAAGCCATGTAACTGTATTACGTTATTGGAGGAAATGGGCAAGAGTTGGAGTGGTAGAACCCATAAAAGTGAGTGGTAGAACCCGTTACAGAAAAATGTTTGAGTTAGAGGATTTTGGGATAGAAATGCCCGAAATTAAAAAGAAGGTTGAGAAAAAATTAGCAAAAGAGGTTTAAAAGAGGATGAGAGAGATGAGTAAGGAAGTTACACTCAAAGACGTTGTCGATAGATTGGACTTGTTGATATCTCTGTTAAAGTCAGTTAATGAGGAGAAGATCCAAGCGATTAAACAGCAGATAGTGGGAGACCCTGTTTTCAAGAAGATTTTAGAGTTAGCGGACGGGACTAGGGAATATAGCGTGTTAGCCGATGAAGTAGCTAAAGCGACAGGAAAAAGCATTAGAACGGTAAAGGCTAAGATTTCTGAACTATCTGAAAAAGGTGCTATTCAAGGAGTAAGGAAGGGAAGAAAAGTCTATTATCAAAATACTGGGCTGTATGAGTAAGAGGTGTGTAATAATGTCGGAAAGAAAAGAGACCAGCGAATACGAACATTTAGCTGCTGTTTTAGAATGTATTCTAAAAACATTAGAAGAAATAAGGAGTATCACAATCCTAGCCAATCAGGATAAACTAGAGCAAAGGAAAAGAAAGCTGCTCCCTAAAGGATCAATTAAAGAAAGAATTTATGATCTTTGTGATGGAACTAAAACAGCAAAGGAGATAGGCGAGGTTATAGGAAAAGATGCAAGTTATGTGCACTCATACTTAAGCATTCTAAGGAGAGAAGGGTTAATCCGGACTATTGAGAGAAATGGAAGAATTGTGCATGAACAGATAATCTAAAAGGTGTTTTAGAGCCTAATATATAGACAAACTTCTATAATTCCCATTTCTATTCTGCTTGAATTATTAGCATAACTCCTCTATTACATTTTTCTTTTATGATCCCTTTCTATAACGGATCTGATGCTATCCAGGATTCTCTGTGCCGCGGCCTCTGGGGTGGTGAGGTCCGTGTTTATCTTGAGGTCGGGCTTCTCGGGTGGTTCGAACTCCTTCCAGATGATGTGGATCGCCCTCTCGGGTACAGGGCTACCCCTCTCCTGGTTCCTCCTGAGGCAGGTCTCCAAGGAGCAGTGGATGTAGACCTCCAGGATCGGCTCGCCCCTGACGGTCTCCCTCAGCTCCTCCCTCCACCGCCTCCTGTAGAAGGTGCCATCGACAATGAGATACCTCCCTTCACCCTTCCTCCGCCGCACCTCCCTCATCAGCCGTCGGTAGACCTTCCTCCGAAACTGGTCCGAGGAGATGACCTGTGACCCTTCCAGCTTCCCTGCCAGCCTCCGGGCTATCGTCGTCTTCCCCGCGCCGGCGGGTCCGAAGAGGAGGATGATCATCCCCTTAAGGGAGAAGGGTTCCAGATGCCCTTAAAACCCTTAGGACCTTGGAGCGGCATTCGCTACAGAAGTCGATGCCCTTCCTGTCTGTCTCCAAGATGGAGTTTGAGAAGGACATGACGCAGCGGGGATCGTCGCAGTGGCCGAGGCCGAGGGTGTGCCCGATCTCATGGATCGCCTCCTTGGCACACCGCTCCAGGAAGAGCCCCTCATCAGGGGCCTGGCCGTAGAACTCCGGCCTCAACCTATCGAGGCTGCCGACGGCGACGCACCAGTGGGGGTGGGCCTCCCCCACGACGAAGTCCCTGGCGGGGACGTAGAGCTC
>QMLA01000170.1 GCA_003646585.1 Deltaproteobacteria bacterium
GCTGGGATCCGGTCTCGGCCTTTGTGCTTATCTGCTGGATTACCGGCACCTTGAGGCCTACGCCTATCCCATATATGCCCTTGGGATCCTGCCCCTCTGCCTCCGTTGGGTTTGCGGCGTGCAGGTAGGGGGGGCCAAGAGGTCGATAGCCCTGGGGGGGGTTTACCTTCAGCCCTCCGAGTTCGCCAAACTCGCGGTAATTGTGGCCCTTTCCAAGTACCTTTCCGGCCGTCCCCCGGAAGGCGGCCTCGGGCTCTCGGATCTGTTGGTACCGCTCATTTTGGTGGCGGTGCCAGCAGCCCTTGTGGCCCTTCAACCGGATCTCGGCACCGCCCTTGTCTTTGTGGCCATCCTGGGCCTCATGGCCCTTTATGGGGGGATAAGGAGGGGATCGCTGCTGATCTTGATGATCCTCTGTATGATCCTCTCGATAGCCGGATGGTCCCTCCTCAAGGACTATCAGCGCAGAAGGATTATCGCCTTCCTCGATCCCCAGAGGGACCCCTTGGGGACGGGCTATCACCTGATCCAGTCCAAGATCGCCATAGGTTCAGGGGGGCTGTTGGGGAAGGGAATCGGGAAGGGGAGCCAGTGTAAGCTCGGCTTTCTGCCGGAATTCCACACCGATTTCGCCTTCGCCCTCTGGGGAGAGGAGTGGGGCTTCATCGGATCGGCAGTGGTGTTGTTGCTCTTTTTGGGGCTCATCCTCTGGGGACTCGATACGGCCCTCAGGTCAAAGGACCGCTTCGGGTCCTTTATGGCCTTGGGGATTACGGCCATTTTGTTCCTGCACGTTTCGATAAACGTAGCCATGGCCCTCGGGCTGTTGCCCGTGGTGGGGCTCCCCCTTCCCTTCTTCAGTTACGGTGGTTCCTGCACGGTCGCAAGCCTCATAGGGATAGGGTTGCTTCTGAACATTCGGAGGCGCCGGCACCTCTTCACCCCTTGAGGGCGGGGAGGTCCTATGGGATAATGTATCGAGATGAGGGGGGTGAATAAGGTGATACTGGTGGGGAACCTCGGGGCGGACCCCGAAGTTCGCTATTCGAGCAATGGTACTCCTGTTACCACCTTCCGCATCGCCACCAACGAGAACTGGCTCAACCGCGACACCGGCGAGAGGGAGCAGCGCACCGAATGGCACAGGATTGTGGCCTTTGGCAGATTGGGCGAGATATGCGCCGAGTACCTCAGGAAGGGAAAGCAAGTTTACGTGGAGGGGCGCCTCCGTACTCGTTCCTGGGAGGATAGAGATGGCAATCGGCGGTGGGTGACCGAGGTTGTGGCGACCAATGTGGTGATGCTCGGTTCCCCTGCAGAGCCCGGTACCGAGTTCGAACTTCCCGAGGAGGAGCCTCCCCTCGGCGAGGCTCCTCCCGAGGAGGACGATATTCCCTTTTGACCCCTGGGATTTGACATAGGGGAAGGGATCGGTTAAAAGAGAGGCCGCTGCCGAGAAAAACTGGAGGCAGGAAATGGTTGAGATCCGCTTCCACGGAAGGGGAGGGCAGGGGGCTGTTACTTCGGCGGAGCTTCTGGCCCATGCGGCCATAGCTGAGGGCAAGTTTGCCATTGCGCTTCCGAGTTTCGGTCCTGAAAGGCGGGGGGCACCGGTTGTGGCCTTCGCGAGGATAGACGACAGGCCGGTGAGGATCAGAAGCGGGATTTACAACCCCGATGTGGTCGTGGTCTTGGACCCGCGACTTAGGGAGACGGTGGATGTGACCCAGGGTCTGAAGGAGGGGGGAATTTTGGTGATCAACAGCCCGGAGGAACCCGATGGGTTTGCGGGGATAAAGGTGGCCTGGGTTAATGCCACCCAGATAGCCAGGGAGGAGATAGGTTTGCCCATAACCAACACCACCATGCTTGGGGCCTTGCTCAAGGCCCTCGCGGTGGTCGAACTCGAATCCCTCCTTGAGCCCTTCAGGCACCGTTTTGGGAAGGTGGCCGAGAAGAACATGGCGGCCCTGAGGAGGGCTTATCAAGAGACGAGGGTTAAGGGATGACGCTTGGGTGGAAGGAGATAAAACCTGGCTTTGTCGTCACCGAGGCAGGTTCGGCCCGCTCCTGCAGGACGGGCGATTGGCGGATCGATAGGCCGATCGTTGACAGGGAGAAGTGCAGCAAGTGTGGCCTCTGTTATGTCTTCTGTCCCGAGGGGGCCGTGAAGGAGGATGGGCAAGGTTATTATGAGGTGGATCTTTATTACTGCAAGGGATGTGGTATCTGTGCCCATGAATGCCCCCAAGGGGCGATAGAGATGGTTCCGGAGGTGTGAGGTGGGCAGAAGAATCGCCGTTGAGGGGTCCCATGCGATTTCTGAGGCCGTCAAGCAGGCCAGGGTTGACGTCATAGCCGCCTATCCCATCACGCCCCAGACCCATATCGTGGAGAGGCTCTCGGAGATGGTGGCCGATGGGGAGCTGGATGCGGAGTTTGTGCCCGTGGAATCCGAGCATTCGGCCATGAGCGTGTGCATAGGGGCAGAAGCAGCAGGGGCGAGGGCCTTTACCTGTACCAGTGGTCCTGGGTTGGCCTTAATGGCCGAAATCGTCTTCATAGCCTCCTCCATGAGGCTCCCCATCCTCATGGTCTTGGCCAACAGGACGCTTTCTGCCCCTTTGAGTATCTGGAATGACCATTCGGACGCAATGTTGGTGCGGGATTGTGGGTGGATCCAGATATTCGTGAACAGTGCCCAGGAGGCTTATGATCACGTGTTCATAGGGTATCGTGTGGGAGAGGATTCAAGGGTGCTCCTTCCCGTGATGCTCCACATGGACGGCTTCTTCCTCACCCATGCCATCGAGCCCCTTGAGCCCGTCAAGCAGGAACTCATCGACGGGTTTCTCCCCCCCTATGAGCCCCTCTATCGCCTCCATCCCGACAAGCCCGTCACCATGGGTGCCTTTGCCCTACCGGATCAGTATGCCGAGATCAAAAAGGCCCAAGATGAAGCCCTCAAGGCCTCTTATGGCCCCCTGCTTGAGGCCTGGAAGGCCTGGGGAGAGCTCAGCGGGAGGCATTACGGTCCTGTAGAGGGGTTGTACCTGGAGGATGCCGAGGTGGTGCTCCTTACGGCCGGAAGTTACGGAGAGGTGGCCCACATCGCCGTGGAGGAGATGAGGGCCAAGGGGAGGCCTGTGGGGCTTGTAAAGCTCAGGCTGTGGAGGCCCTTCCCCTACGATGAACTCAGGAAGGCCCTGGAGGGGAAGGAAATGGTTGTGGTCATCGACCGGTCGGTGTGTCCGGGAGGGCCGGGGGGTCCAATGGCCCTGGAGGTGAGGTCGGCCCTTTATGGTGGGGGAGGGCCGAAGGTCGTGGATTTCATCGTGGGCATATCCGGCAGAGACGTCACGCCCGAGGATTACATCAGGATGATCGAGAGGGTGCCGGAGTTGGCC
>QMLA01000171.1 GCA_003646585.1 Deltaproteobacteria bacterium
AATATATTCCGACCTAATACGATCTCGGTGTCTAAGAGATGCTCCATAACAGTCTCTTTCCATAACTGTTACCTAAGATTCCTGCCCCTCCCCATTACTCACAGGCATCACTATATCTAGCTCTATTAGCAATTTATCTATCTAATAATAGAGCAGATTTAGCTTCAAGAACAAGCTATGGAGTAGAGTTATTTAAATAAATTTTTTAACCATTATAGCTGCTGATACAAAGTGAGTTGTTATTCTCTTACCATATCTATTCCTAGGCTTAGTGTTGTGAATCCTAGGATTGCTGAGAGTATTGATGCTAGGACATGGTATAGGTACATTAGGTATATGCTTGTAAAGAATAGAGCTAGGCCTGTTACTATTAGCAATAACCCTATCCTGGTCTTTAGTTTAGCTTCCAGCCCTGCTCACCTACAGAGGGATCCTATGTACTTGTCTAGACTCTCTATATAAGCATTTATGTATCGAGGTAGTGATGAGATATCATCTATTATACCAGTTATATAGGCTATAATTAAATATGTAGTGGCTGCAACTAGGAGTGAATACCTTGTTCTACCAGCTAGTACTCGGAACACTACATAAGAGGCTATTAGAGCTAGTACACCATATCCTCCAACATAAATACTTATTGCTAGCAGGAATAGGAATACTATTGTATTAAAGAATAATACTGTATCTGAGAGGCTTAGATATACTATATGCCTAGCCATCCTTGATATGATAGAGGGTTTCCTCCGTCGTGGCATGGAAACCTCTTTAGGTCCATAAACCTTTCCAAAGAGGTATATGGTAAACAATAACCCTATAAGATACAGTATAGTATGGCCATGTGGGCTTGAGTAGATCTCTCCAAGAACAGTTAAACCTCTATAAACCCTCTGCACAACCATGGCTTCTCCAAGACTCCTAGTATAGAAGTATATGATTGGGGGAACAGCTATAGATGTTAATAGGGCTGGCAATTCATAGAATTTCAATAGCTTTTTATCAAGCCTTGTAACAATAGGCTCTACAACATACAATACAATGGCCATTGCCAACAATATTGTTGTCCAGAGAATACCTTCAGGGCTATAGGATAGCTGGAGAATATATGCTACTATATATCCAAGAATCCATAGCTGGTTTAAGGGAGTAGGATATAGTGCTATAGGTATAACAAGTACTAGTAAAAACTTCAATAGATCAAACCCTGTTATAACAGTATATACAATGCCCTGTAAGGCGATAATAGATAACATGAGTAGCCTAGTATAATGCATACCTAGCAAGCACCTCCCCAACAACTTTTAACCCTACACCAGCCCATTCCCATCCACGTGCAACAACAGGTATAATCCCTGCTCCATGGAGGACTCCAGTGTATTTCCTTAGATACTCTGCCTCCAATGAAGCTATTTTCTCAATACCAGAGGTTACCGGGATTATGTAGAGCAGTATCTTAGGCTTAGAGGTCATGGCTAGGGCTTTGGCTAAAGCCTCTACATGATCCCTTCTCATAAGCCCCCATGAACTAAGGATGATGATTATAGAGTCTGGTGAAGCCCTTATACTCTCCAATAACATCCTATATAGCCTCACCCTAGTACTAGAATACTTTATAGACTGGAGGGATAGATCTGTTGATAGCTTATCCAGTGCAGTATATGGTTTAAGCCCTGTCCTAATAACCCATCTATCTCCTCGATAGATCGTGTATCCAACCCTATCATTCCTACCTAAGAGACCTGCTATAATCGATAATGCTGCTCTACCAATATGGTCTACACCACAATCACATCCCAGTCCAGCCCACGATTCCCTGGAGAAGTCAAGGATTAGGTGTATTTTTATATAGGATTCAGTCTCATCCTCTCTAACAAACAACTTACCTGTTCTAGCAAAAGCTGTCCAAACAATCCTCCTATAGTCATCTCCGGGAACATACTCCCGGAGCTCATAAAGGTCATAGCCTACTCCCCTCCTATATCTAGTCTTTACTCCACCAAACCATACATTAGTTGTTCTACGTAGAGCCTCAGCTAAACCACTGTATACTGGGTAGGCTCTAAGCCTCCCGGAAACCCTAAGCCTCCTCCATGAACTATATAGTCTAAAAGAGTCCTGGGCAACAAGTGTTATGTATTCAAAACTATGCATACCCATACACGGCCTAACCCTATACGATCCACTGGTGCTTGACAACCTAGGCAGAGTAGTCTCTACAACTGGTTCTCCAGAAACCCTAACCCTATAAGGTGGCTCATCAATAATCCTGAGCAATGGGATACCATAGCCACCCCTATCCCCTACACCTATAACAACATCTACATCACTGCCCTCAAAAACAGGGTTCCTACTAAAACTTCTCTCAACCAGTATATTATCAAGTGAAGCCTCATATCTAGAACCAAGTCTTCCAACAAGATATACAAGAGAAACAAGCATGGAGCCAACAAGCAGTGTATAAGGCCATCCAATACCAGCTACACCCAACAATACAAACAATACACCACAAAACAATAACACATAACCCCTAACACTAAGCACAACCAACCCACATAAACCCAGCCACACTTTATCAAAGCTAGATATAGAGATATTGTTTTATTCTTTATTGATTAGATATGATGTAAGCCAGCCAGCTACTCCGTTAATATTTCCTCCTGGTACTCCTTTCTTACTAGTTACTAGCCTGTTTATGATTTCCTTGAGCCTATCCCTATGCATGGTTAGAAGGTGTTTTTTCATTTCCCTCTTAACATATCTCTCATAACCAGCTACAGTGTATCCACAGTATGGGCATACTGCATAGTAGACATCTACCTCTCTATATGCTATCAATAATGTCTTAACGTCTCCATTACATGATAGTATAGCTCCTAAGACTCTATTAGAGACTATACCATATGGTGCCATGATTACTGCTGGAGCTATCTTCTCTATAGGCATCTTCTTCACTAGCTTTGCTACAGCATTCTTTATACACTGTCTTATCGCTGGCTCCCTACCACTATACCTTATAAGTACCCATGGTCTTTTATTAAGTAGTTTTCTAAACCCTATATTCCTCGCATATAGTATCAATCCATCTCTAAACACCTCCATCTGGAACTCTCCTCTAACCCTGATCCACTCCTCAAGAGTAGTAACCATAATAGTGTATGGAGGCGGTAGAACAGGATTACATGGCTTATCTACTAGGACAAGTACATCAACATCACTTGTTGTACGTGCTTCTCCTCTAGCTGCACTCCCATATACTATAACTGCTCTAACATTATCCTCTCCACAAGCCTGCAAAATACTATCCACAACATTATCTACAGATCCAGATACCATAATGCTCCCTCACCCTAGCAACAAGCTTCTCTACAAGCTCCCTAAGCCTCCTACCAAGACCACTATCCAATCC
>QMLA01000172.1 GCA_003646585.1 Deltaproteobacteria bacterium
GTATGGAGGTATCTACAACTTCACAGGGAAGTCAAGGGCATCAGGCAGCTTTAACGGGTCCTGGACATACTTCTGGGAGATGAGATCACTTGAGATGAGTGAAGAGGTCAATATAACCTACTATATAAACGGAACCGGTGAATTCCTTGTTGAAGAGATGTTCATTGTGGGTGTTGACCCGGTGCAGACCAACAGGCTGGCTGCAACAAGGCAGATCCTATCACTTGATGGCTTCACACCAACAGGCAGCAGTCCGGAGGATGTTGCTGCACCACTTGGAATCGCTCTTATGGTATACACCATCTTCACAGCAAGACAGCCGGGACCACGGAAAAAGAGAAGAAGATAAGCACAGGACAAACATACTTCGCCCCACTTTTTTATTATGTACATCAATTCACTCTATACCCCTATGTTTTCAAAAAAATCCTTGAAAAACATATATATTAAATGATCGAATATGTAAATAAAACCCTAAATAATGAAAAATAGAGAATAGTTTAAGTTTATTTCTATAGCTTTTCTGTATATGGCAAGCACCGTGAGGTCATGCCATGGTTTTCTCCTGGCCGCCCTTCTCGTGTATATGATTACCCTGTCGTTATCTGTTGAGTGTTCCACAGATGATGACTGCTATGCAGGGCCATGCAAGGTATCACGCTGTGTGAACGGCTTCTGTGAGGTGATAAACAGGCCAGATGGTTTCATCCTCACCCAAGGCATCTGTTGTGGTGGAGATCTCTACCTCAACGGAAGCTGCTGTGATAATGCTGATGCAGGTGAGGGTTACCTCTGCCATGCCCACAGGCGTGTCAGGTTGAGGTGTGAGCCGTGGGAGTTCCCAGAGGCACACAGCTGCAGGAAGAAGATTACCTATGACTGTGGAGACAATGCAGACTACAGGGATGGCGTGTGTATATGCCGAAGGGGGTATATAAACTATGATGGGGACTGGGCAAACGGATGCGAGGTGATGAAGGCTCCATGGCCCCTTATTAACATATCTGTTTCTCTGAATGGAGAGAAATGTGCTATTGAATCACTTAGCCAGAACTACACATCAGGGGTGCTTCCCTCTTATAACTACAGGGTGTTATGCGATGATCTTTATCTCTACTACAGAATCTCATTCTTTCTTGATAGCTATATCATTGCTCTTGACAATCCACAAATGGGTAAACCATTGGTAAGGCCTGTTGTATGTATAACTGTTAATAGAACATATGGCTACTATTTTCCAGGGAATCCCCTACTTACAGAGGCAGAAATTGTAAATAGAACAGGTGATACTCTCTGTGTTCAACCGTCCAGAGATATAAATGAAAGTTGGAGTGTTAGGTTTTCTGTTCTTGATATAAATAAGGAGATGACAAAACCAGTATTTTCACGATACAATGGCAATCCCGCTGTTTTTGTTTCAAGATCCTGTGTATATAAGGGAACCAACACCACATGCGCTATATACCACAGGAATTTTCCCGAGAGAATGCCCATTTTTTTGCCAGAGAATGAGACAGCTATATCATCATCAGTTTACCTTGATGAAGAAGGATTAAAAGGAACTGTAGGCTCATATTCATATTACTTATACCGTGAATATCTCAGGAATTCCACAGGAACCTATGACTTTGTTATTGAGGAGATTACACAATCAAGATCATATTTCCATAACACAGACAAACCCTACACCCTAAGATACGGGATATCACCCATGCCGGGATATGTGTGGGTAACAGGTGATAATACAGGCTACACATCCAGGTTTCCTATGAATAACACTGTAGGATATCAGAGGATTATACTTCCTGAGCTAAAGCTGGATGACAGGGTATGTGCAGATCTGGATGGTGATGGCGAGGTATCCTATGGGGATGTAAATCTCTTTGAGATGCTTACAGGTGTTTCTCCAAATGCCACAGACATGGTTGTTGATGGAGATGTGATTACAACTGTTGTGAGTCATAGAGATAATGATTCTATATTTGCTGATGCTTTTGAATATACATTTTTTAATGATATTCAGGATATTAGGGAAATCGGCGGTAGGTTGTGGGGTAAAAACGTTGTTAAATCAAAATATGTATTCTATGCAAATGCAGATGATAAAAGAGACAGCATAGAGGACACAATCATGTATCCATCTCCAGGCAGGATCTTTCACATCAACCTAAAATCTTATGGTATCCGCAATATAACCATCAACGGAGATAATGATGAGCTAAGGATATCTGAGAGAACAGTTGTAAGGGGAAATGGTTTGAATTTAGTATATGGTTATGTTATTATAACAAAAACAGGACTTCCTTATGATTATTATAGCAGGAGAATCCTAGATGTCAATAATGATGGGCATGTTGATATATATGACTATTACTTGATAAGAAATCTTGCATACTCAAGACAGAAAACGACATGTGCAATGATAGTCGGCTGCGGGGATTTAAATGGGGATGGATATGTTAATATGAGAGATTATGAGCTGCTGGAGAATGAGATGAAGAATGGGAGCAAAAACCCTGTCTATGATGTAAATGGTAATGGCCTGCTGGACAGTGGTGATCTGATTGCCATGAACAAGTTTGTGAGGATCAGTGAAAACAGGAGGGATCTCTGTGCTGTGAGAAGAGTCCCCCATGGCTGCGATTTTAATCTTGATGGAGAATGTGATAAAGAGGACACTGATATAATCAGGTTATATTATAGCATTCCATTATTCAGAGGAAAGGCTGTTAAAAACTTCGGAGACAGTATAAAAATAAGTGCAGGACCTTATCTCAGGCTTAGATTTTACTCAAGACACCCATTACCAGGAATCCAGAAAAACATGACCTCTCTAAATAATATACCATGTTATCCATACTCATACTACCTCTATCCTGATTATACATATCCTGAAGGCAGTTATGTCTTTCTCCTCTGGAAGAACAGATACATGGATGCTCTTGCAGATATTATCAGACCAGATGCAGGGATCTACCTGGAGATTGGTTATCTGGGTGGGAGCAACCTGGTTCATGTCGCAAAAATCAACACAGATGTTGATAACATTGTTAATGACCAGCTCAGAACAGACAATCTACCTGATATAAATCAGGACATAGAACAGATAAGAATAGAGGGCAGAACACATGTAAAAATCCCGATAAACAGTATCCTGTCAGGAGATGTTCTCATAGTTTATCTTGATAATGATTCGGGTAGATTCACGGGAGATGTACATCTCATCATTGAAGGTGCTTTTCCCTTTAGAATTCCGGTAATAATGCTTGATATAAATGGAGACGGAAAGTTTGATAATGGAGATATTCTAAATATACAGAATATGACCCAGAACTATACAATTTCTGATGATTTCATAGGCGATTATGATGGGGATGGTCTGTATA
>QMLA01000173.1 GCA_003646585.1 Deltaproteobacteria bacterium
ACAGGAGAACACAGAGTTTTAATGAACGATGAACGTCGGGGTAGATTGGCGCTTTGTTCTCGAAATCGTATAGACCCACGAGCGATTGTGACGCGACAAGTTCTCCAAAGAAATCCTTGGTTGTCTTGTCTGTTGCGATGCCGGAAGGCACGAGCAGGCCGACCCTTCCCTCCGGAGCCACAATCGTTTTGGCGAGTTCGGCAAAGACGGCGTAGGTGTTTATGTCACCCTTGCCGCAAAGCGGATAGCGCCCGCTGGTGCGGACATGGTTTGACGTCAACTCAGCCGACGTTTTCGCTTGAAGGTATCGCTCGTGGATTTCAGGACTCTTCTTCGTTAGTTCAGCAATCAGTTTCCGACGCGTCGCGGCGCTCACGGCTGCGGCGATCTCCGGGACCACCGAATCAAAGAACTCTCTCTCCTGGAGCTTGATTCGCTCCCACGGGGGGTTTCCTATGACGCAATCGAAACCACGACGCTCGCGCGAGAATATGTCGGGGAAGGTTTGCGTCCAGTCCATAGCCAGAGGATCGACGTCTTTGTCTGTAACGAGACTGTTTCCACAGACGATGTTCTTCGACAGGTCCGCCAAGGTCTTGCCCCTCTGGGCCGAACGTAGCCATAGCGCCAGTTGGGTGATTTCTACGGCTTCCGGCGAAAGATCGACGCCGTACAAGTTATCGTGCAGAATGAAATCCGGGATTCGGTCTCGTAGCGTATCCGCTGCTTTGGAATCGACGTGGTCCAAGGCGTCTACGAGGTCGAGATAGTATTCTTCAAGGGTGTCGTACGCCTGTATCAGGAACGCGCCGCTGCCACAGGCGGGGTCAACAACCTTGATGTCGCGAAGAGACTCAACTGCCTCCTCCACGTACTTCTTGACGCTTCCATTGGGCGCGATTGGTTCGCCAGACGTAAGGTTGACTTTGTGCTTTGCAGCGACATTGTCTACCCTCTCACCGGCAAGGCAGGCAACCGTATGGTGGGTTATGAAGCTGGTGAACTCAGGTGGAGTATAGTAAATGCCGCCTCGTTTGCGTTCGGCCGATTTCTTCATCTTCGGCGTGATCTCTTCACTCAACTTCGATTCGAACAGCGCGCCCAACTTGATCCCCTCAATGTCGTGTATTGATTTCTCGAAGAGATGGCCGAGAACATCGACATTCACCGTAAAGCGGAAATCGTAGTCACCAATACTTTTGAAGAAGTTTGTCCATTCGTCATCGAGTTGAAGTTCATCGACGTCATCGTCTTTCTTGAAGAGGCCTCCGTTATAATGTGGGATTCCCTCTTTTGGATTTCCCTCGTCGATACTCCGGAAGAGGTTGAGGAAGTTTTGCCAACGCGGATTGGTCACGCGATGAAACGGCGGCAAATGCTTCCATGCTCTCTCCAGGGATTTGCTCGGCAAGAGATTCCGGTCTTCGCAAAAAGCAACGAATATAATACGGTCAACGAGCTTTTGCGCTATATGGATCGCGCTATCGAGAGACCTATCGTGCGGAGGGCCGGATAGGTGTTTAATAAGACAAACCCGATTGCGATGATACGAATCATATAGTTCATCACCGACTTCTCGCTGTCGGTTATCGCAGGCGCGCAGCAGTTCATCGGCTCTTGGTGGTTGTTCGAGCCCCGATGGCAGTAGACCGCCCCGTTCAAACAGACAATAAAACTGCAAGAAAACGTCGTGCTTTCTAAGGTCTTGCAGAGTGAACAACTCGTACACGCGCTTGGGGTGGTCTTTGTGATATAGCCGAAAGCTCACACAGTTGCACACAATTCCCCAAGGGCATTGGGGAACCTCATTGAGATAGTCCCAGCACTGATCCACTGCTGTACGTCCGCCGGACTTGTCTCGGTCTACGTTGACCTTTGGGCCTTTCAGTTCGATCAGCGCTCGTGGGGTAGCTCTCTTCCGTGTCTCGAAGATGCCTATTGCCGCGTCGGCAACCTGCCCGTCAACACGGAATTTCGGTTGGACGTTCCACTGCTTCTGCCCCTCAGAGAAAAACGTATAACCCAGCGCGTCACCGAATACTTCTGTCAGAAACTCTGCCTCGATATTGCTCTCTTTGCGGCTCTCCAAATCGCCTTTGGATTCGAGGTCGGCCCACCTTATCAGGATCTCGTGCGCTTTGCGTTGCTTGTCATCTTCGAGACGGGAGTCCCTTGACCTGTCTCGGAGATAGGTTGGTATGAAGAGAGGCCTTTTTCGTCGATCGTCTCCGTACCGAGCGCCGTCCATGCGTGTAAAGAGATAGTCTTGTTTCGCGCTCATTCTCAGATTTTCGCCTTCATATCTGTCGGAAGGAGTAAGCATCCTGCCTGCTGCATATCGTCCATGTCGCTTGGATAGTGCCTCTCTCTTCGCATCCAGGTTCTTCCGGGCAAGGCCTTCCCTCCCAAGGGGAAGCCAGTTTACCAGAGTAATGATAGCCCGGACAAAGCCCCTGTCAAGCCACCAGAGGCCATTTCCTTCCTTCCCATAACGAGTAGGATACCGCCCCGAAACGGGGTCCCAGGACCCCTCTGAGGAAACCAAGGGAATCAAAACCCCGCGAAACTCTGGAAAATCTGAGGAAATCTGGGGACAGCATACGTATTTCTCTGAAATCTGGGGAAGGAAATGATCCTCAGCCCCGCCCTGTGGCCGAATACGGATCCCTCGCCTTGGTCCAGAGGTTCAATTCGCCTGGCGGCGACACTTCAACTCGTCCTCCATCTCTCCGCTTCGCCTGGGGGCGCGGTGGCTCTGTGTGGAGCAACGGGCCGTGCGGCCGGTGCTCGGCTTGGAGCGTCTCACGGTGTCGCACCATCTGAGTCTCCCGCACATACACCAGCAATCATAGCACGGTCGGTCGCGTCAATCAAGCATACTGTCCGAAAAATCCTACTACAATGTGAACAAACCTCGTCTTCTCGCCAGAATCACGTAAAGGCTGGGCCCACAAAGATTTACAATCCGCATGGGCTAAAGCCCATCCTACCGGCTTTGAGTTGATTAAGGATAATTGATGATTGACTATTTATCCGTGTTAATCTCGCGTAAATCTGTGTCTACGAAAGAAGTTATCCGCGTTCATCCGCGTTCATCTGTGGTTCCATATAGAATCTCGTCGTTCGTGACCCGTGGCCGGGGACGTAGATGAGTAGAAGGGTAAATGGGTAGATGGGGCAGAACCTCTACATCCTTGTCTAAAAAGAAGTTATCCGTGTTCATCCGTGTTCATCTGTGGTTCCCTCCAAGACCCGCATGGACAGAGAATCCGCCCATTCTACATGCTTTCGTCTTTCCGCCGCGTTCCTCTGCGGCCTCTGCGCTTTGAAATCCGTGAGCCGGTACGCGTGGGTTAACCGCTATGGGCCCGTTTCCGGGGTGGGAG
>QMLA01000174.1 GCA_003646585.1 Deltaproteobacteria bacterium
CCCTTATCTGTTCCATGACCCTTTTCAAGTCCACAGATCTATACTTCCTGATCATCGAACCCCACCACCGAGAGGGTTTTTATCTTGACCTCGGGCAGGATCTCCCCCGGGGAGAGGACCGGAAGGATCGGGAGCACGTGTTCGATAAGCCGCCTCACATGCCTCCTCAAGTTCGGAGATGTGATGAGCACCACCTGCCCCACCTCCGGAGGGATCCTTTCCATGGCCTCTTTCAGTTTAAGCATGAAACGTTCCGCAAGGACGGGATCGGGGGCCAAGAATTCCCCGAACTCTCCCTTCTGGAGGGATTCCGAAAGGGCCTCTTCAAGTTTCCTGTCCAGCACCAGGGCGTAAATCGTCCCATCGGTCTGATACATCTTGGTTATGGTCCTTGAAAGGGCCTGCCTCACGTACTCGGTCAGGACCTGGGGGTCCTTTGTGAAGGAGGCGCAATCTCCCAGTGTCTCAAGGATCGTCAGGAGGTCCTTTATCGGGATCCTCTCCTTAAGGAGGTTCTGCAGCACCTTCTGTACCGTCCCCAGGGGCAAGAGGTTTGGCACCACGTCTTCGACCACCTTCGGATAGTGCCTGGCCAGGGTGCTCAGGAGGTTCTGCACATCCTGTCTTGTGAGCAGCTCGTGGGCATAACGCCTTATGACCTCCATCAGGTGGGTTATGAGGACGGTGGCCGGATCCACCACGGTTGCCCCAAGTCTCAGGGCCTTCTCCCTGTCCTCCGGTCTTATCCACAGGGCAGGGAGCCCGAAGGCCGGATCCCTGGTCTCGATCCCCTTAAGGTCCTTGGGTTCGACCCCGGGAAGGAGGGCCAGGAGCCTGTCGGGCATGAGTTCACCTCGGGCCACCTCGATCCCCTTAAGCAGGATCATGTACTCGGAGGACTTGAGCTGCAGGTTATCCCTTATATGGATCGGCGGGACCACTATTCCCAGCTCCTGGGCGAACTGGGCCCTCATGGCCCTTATGCGGTCCAGGAGCTCCCCTCCCTGTGCCTTATCCACAAGGGGTATCAGTTCATAGCCGATTTGAAGCTCCAGCAGGTCCACCTGGAGGGCCGGCTCTATCGTTTCGGGCTCCTCGACCTTGGGTTCCTCCTCTTCCTCCTTGGGTTTCTGCTCCGAGGTGACATAGGCCATGGCCCCTGCCACAACCGAAAGCAGGAAGAAGAAGGCCTTGGGGAAGCCCGGGACGAAGGCCATGGCGAACAGCACCGCCGCAACGGCTGCCAGGGCCTTGGGGTTCAGGAAAAGTTGCCGCCCCAGGTCGCGTCCGAAGTCGGCTTCGGCACTGGCCCTCGAGATCACCACTCCTGCTGCCGTCGAGACCAAAAGGGCGGGAATTTGACTGACGAGGCCGTCGCCCACGGTCAGGACCGTATAGGTGCGGGCCGCCTCCCCTATGGCCATCTTCTTCTGGAGCACCCCTATGATCAATCCACCGATGATGTTCACGAAGGTTATCACCAGCCCGGCCACGGCATCGCCCCGGACGAACTTCGAGGCACCGTCCATGGCCCCGTAGAAATCCGCCTCGGCCTCAAGCTCCCTCCTGCGCCTCCTGGCCTCCTGCTCGGTGATGAGCCCCGCATTGAGGTCGGCATCTATGGACATCTGCTTCCCGGGAAGGGCATCCAGGGTGAACCTGGCCGCCACCTCGGCAATTCTTCCAGCACCTTTGGTGATCACCACGAAATTGATGACCACAAGGATCATGAAGATGATGAGGCCCACGACATAATTCCCCCCGGCCACAAAGGAACCGAAGGTCTTTATGATCTTTCCGGCAGCACCAATCCCCTCCTCCCCCCTGAGCAGGATGAGCCTTGTGGAGGCCACATTTATCGAGAGCCTGAAAAGGGTCAGCAGCAGAAGCAACGTGGGGAAGACCGAAAAATCGAGGGGCCTCCTGAGGTAAAAGGCCACAAGCAGCGTGAGGACCGACAGGGCGATATTGGTGGTTATGAGACCATCGAGCACCGGGGCGGGAACCGGGAGGATCATGATGGCGAGGATCGCCGCAGCCACAAAGGCAAGGGGAAGCTCCCGCGAGACACCCTGAAACTGCAATCCCCTCATGCCCTAACCCCCCTCAAGCGATAGACCCATGCCAGGATCTCGGCCACTGCCCGATAAAGTTCCACGGGGATCGGCTGCCCCACTTCCACGGATTTGTAAAGGACCTCGGCCAGGGGCCTGTTCTGCACGATGGGCACCCCTGCCTGTAAGGCCACCTCTCTTATCCTCTGGGCAAGCCATCCCCTTCCCTTGGCCACCACGATAGGGGCCTTCATCTTCTGGCGCCTGTACATGAGGGCCACTGCGAGCCTTGTGGGGTTGGTCACCACTACATCGGCCTCCTTCACCCTGTGAATCATCCTGTGGCGGACAAACCTCCGATGAATCGACCTTATGCGGGCCTTGACCTTGGGATCACCCTCATGCTGCTTTATCTCCTCCTTCAATTCCTCGCGGGTCATCCTGAGCTTCCTCTCGTAATCCCAGCGGTGATAGCACACCTCAAGGAGCGAGAGGCCGAGGAAGGCGATGGCCATCCTCCCCATGAGCCCGAGGGCTGAGATCCCCGTGAAGGTGCCGATTTGATAGGGCTCAAACTCAATGAGGGCGGGACACTCCCGAAGCTTCCCCTTCAGGACCACGTAGGCTATTGCCCCCACAATCCCCACCTTAATTCCCGCCTTCAAGAGCTCAATGAGCATCCCCAGGGTGAAGAAACGCTTAAACCCCTCAACGGGATTTATCCGGGACAGCTGGGGCTTTAAGGGCTCCAGGGAGAGGACGAACCCCTTGGGGATAAGGTTTCCGGCCAAAGCCCCGAGGATCGAAAGCCCCAGAAAGGGGACGATCAATTTCAACACGGCCCTGCCAATCCCATCCCCCAGAGAGGCAAGATCGAGGGACCAGAGATTGGAGAGCACAAAGGCCATGAGGTCCCTCAACCCACCGAAGGCCCTGGGACCGAAGAACAAAAGCCCGAGGATCCCCAGGCCCAGGACCATGGCCATCGGCAGATCGCCGCTCTGGGGGACCATTCCCTTCCTTCTGGCCTCCTCGCGGCGTCTCGGCGTTGCCGGTTCCGTCCTTTCGAAATCCTCGGGCACCTCAGCCTCCCATCAACCTCAGGATGCCGAAAAATTCCCCCCGCAGTTCCCCCGAAAACCTCCCCAGGAAGGAGGCAACATAGGGCAACACAAGCCCCATTCCCAAAAGTCCCAACCCCACCTGCAGGGGCAGGGATACCAAAAAGACGTTCATCTGAGGGACAGCCCGGCCCAGGATGGTGAGGGCCGTGTAAAAGAGGAGATTGAGGACGAGCAGGGGGGCAGCAAGTCTGAAGGCAAGGCCAAAGA
>QMLA01000175.1 GCA_003646585.1 Deltaproteobacteria bacterium
CCAGGATATCGTCCACATAAGGGGTGGAGAGCCCGAGGAACCCCTTGCTCCTGCCCCCCAATCTCCTCAATTTGGACCGGACCTGCGGGAGGGATTCCTCGGTGGAGCAGTAAAGGACATCCACGCCTTGGGATGCCAGCTGATCGAGGACCTGCAGCAACAGGGTTGACTTTCCCATACCCGGCGCACCTCCAAGCAGCACCACCGATCCCTCCACGATCCCGCCCCCCAGGGCCCGATTGAATTCCTCCATCCCTGTCCTGATCCTCCTCTCCCCTTCCTCGTCCTCCGGCCTGAGGATCTCGGAGGTTGCGATCGCCCGCGAAGGGGCCTTGCTCGAAACCCCTTCTTCCTCCAGCAGGGTTCCCCAACTGCCGCAGTTTGGGCACCTTCCCAACCACTGGGGGTGGCGATAACCGCATTCCCTGCACACATAGGGGCGCTTTTCGGCCATCTCTGGGATTTTACTTTCTGGAGGCTACCGTTTCAAAGGCGTTTCTTCGCCACAGATTCCGTGTTATCATCCTGCCCGATGACGGGCCTTTTCGGTCTCCTTTTGCTCCTCATCTCTTTGGGGATAGGGATCTCGGTCGAGAGGTTCCTCCTGAGATACCTGAGGGAGCTGGTCAAGAGGACGGGCTGGAAGTGGGATGATGTGCTATTTTCCTCCCTGGGGAAGGTCACCACGATCTGGTTTTTGGTCATCGGGCTCTACATGGCCCTTCCCTCCTTTCCCCTTTCCCCTTCTTACCTCTCCCTGATCAAAAAGGGGGCCCTGAGCCTCACGATAATCTCGGTGACGATCTTTTTTGCCCGCCTTATTACGGGTTTGCTGAAGGTACACCTGGAGAAGTTGAGGGATGTGCTTCCTCCCACCTCTCTCTTTGAGAACCTGACGAAACTTGCCGTTTTCGTCATCGGTGGATTGATACTGGTGCAGACCCTCGGGATATCCGTCACTCCAGCCCTTGCGGGCCTTGGGATAGGAGGACTTGCAGTGGCCCTCGCCCTGCAAGGTCCCTTGGCCAACCTCTTTTCGGGCATTCACATAATGATCTCCAGGCAGTTGAAGCCGGGAGATTACGTCAAGCTTGAGACCGGAGAGGAAGGATATGTGGTGGACATAACCTGGCGCAATACCACCATAAGGCAGCTTCCCAACAACCTCGTCATAGTCCCCAACTCGAAGCTCGCCTCCCTGATCGTGACCAACTACCACCAACCCCAGCCCGAACTCGCGGTCTTAGTGCAGGTGGGGGTGAGTTACTCGAGCGATCTGGAGAAGGTGGAGCGGGTCACCATAGAGGTGGCCAAGGAGGTCATGCGCGAGGTTCCCGGGGGTGTGCCCGATTTTGAACCCTTCATCCGTTACCACACCTTTTCGGATTTCAGCATAAACTTCACCGTGATCCTGAGGGCCAGGGAATACGTGGATCAATACCTGATAAAGCACGAGTTCATAAAGAGGCTTCACAAGCGTTACCGTGAAGAGGGTATAGAGATCCCGTTCCCCATCCGGACCGTTTATCTGCACACCGAATGAAGAGGCTCCATTACGCCTGGTGTATAGTGCTTGCCTCCTTCCTTGTGCTCTTTTTCAACTCCGGTGCCCGCTATGCCTTCGGGGTCGTCTTCAAGCCGATAATTGCCGAATTCGGGTGGCAGCGGGGCCCCCTTTCGGGGATCTTTGCCATCAATATGGCTGTCTTTGCCCTGGCCCTGCTGCTGGTGGGGAAGCTTTATGACAAATACGGTCCCAGGGGGGTCCTTCTGGTTTCAACCCTCCTGCTTTCAGGGGGTTTTGTGGGGACCTCCCAGGCCAAATCCTTCGGTTCCTTCCTTTTCTTCTACGGGGTCCTTTCCGCTTTTGGCTTTGCGGGGACCGCCGTCCCCCTGGTATCAACCTTGGTCAGCAAGTGGTTCGAGAGCAAGAAGGGGCTGGCCGTAAGCCTCGCCCTCTCGGGGGGTTCGCTGGGCCAGTTTGTGCTCGTTCCTGCAGTTGGCCTCCTCACCGAGGCGTTGGGATGGAGGGAGGCCTTCCTGTTTCTGGGGGGAGCGGTCCTTGTGGTCAACCTCACCCTCGTCCTCTGGGTCATAAAGGGAGATCCCCATCAGATGGGAATCGCACCCTATGGCCGTAAAGAGGGGGTGCGGTCGGGATCCTCCGGAGATCTCACCCTGGGACAGGCCCTCAGGACCCCTTCCCTTTGGTTCTTCATGGCGATGATGTTCATCTGCGGGGGAGGGGATTTCTTCTCCACCACCCACCTTGTGCCCATGGCCACCGACTACGGGATGCCCCCCGTTGAGGCGAGCACCTTGCTGGGGTGGTATGGGCTCATGAGCCTCTTAGGGCTTCTGGTCGCCGGACCGGTGTCGGATGCGATGGGTTGCAGGGTACCCATCATGGTCACCTTCGCCATAAGGGTTGCCATGTTCCTGTTCCTTTACCTGTTCAAGGGCACCCTTGGCTTTTACACCTTCGGTCTGGTCTTCGGCTTCACCCACTTCGTAACAGCCCCCTTAACACCCGTTCTGGCCACCAAGATGTACGGCACGGTCAACCTCGGTGCCGTAACGGGGCTGATAAATACGGTGCACTTCCTCGGGGGAAGCCTCATGGCCTATTTGGGAGGCGTCTTCTTCGATGCCTTTGGAAACTATCAGGGGGCCCTTTTCCTGATGGCCCTCCTTTCGGGGATAGCGATCCTCTCCACCTATTTCATAAAGGAAGTTTCATAAAGGAAGAGCCCTCCGAGGTGTCGGTTGCATAAGTTCAGAAACCTTTGGCACTCTGAGTAGGGGGTGCTGGGATGCAGATCCATCACATCGGCCATGGAATCAGGGGGTTTTACAGGCCTTTGGGGTCTCAAGGCGCACCCTTTACCGCTGGCAAGAAAAGCTTCGAGCTTCAAGGGGGGACCCCACAGCCCTCATACTTCATGAGCCCATCCCCAGAAGGGAACGCCAATCCCATTGGCCAGAGGAAGTGATCGAACGTATCAGGTATTTGAGGGAGAAGCATCCCAATCTGGGCAAGGCCAGGGTTTACGTGTTGCTTAAGCCCTGGTGTGAGGAGAGGAGATTTAGATGCCCCAGTGTCTCCACCATTGGTCGGATCATAGCCAGGACACCGGACAAGATGAGGTATGTGCCTGTGAGGCTTGATGCCCGTGGGAGGGTGAAGCCGGTGAGGCGCACTGAAAAGCCCAGGAAACCCAGGGGGTTTAAGGCCGAGGCTCTGGAGTTTTGGGCGGTGGATCTGGTGGATCCTTTGAGCCGTGTGGCCTTTGCGGTGGCCATACCGGGCAAAAAGGCGAAATACACGGCGAAGGTCTTGAAGGCCCTGGTGGAGGGAAATCCTGGGATGAGGGTTTAC
>QMLA01000176.1 GCA_003646585.1 Deltaproteobacteria bacterium
CTTAAGCCATACAATTGGGTGGCTCCCCTTAAGGATTTAAAAAAGCCTTTTCTAAGGTAACTACCTAATTAAGATTAAAATGATTAGGGAAGCTTGGTCAATAGCTATAGAAACGTTAAGCTGGATACAGCTCCATAGGTTAAGTGAACGCCTAGCCCTAGCTAAAACAGCCAAACAGCTTGGAATAGAGAACCCTGAAGCCTTAAATTTAGCTCATAAACTTGTCCTCGAAACAACTAGAAGAAAGAATCTAATCGACTATATCATCAGCCTAGCGTTGCCTCGACCACTAGATGAACTCAAACTTGGACAGCAAGCCTTCCTACGCCTATTCACCTACGAGGTGAAAATCTTAAATGGGGGTTTAAAGAGGGCTGTTGATGTAGCTAAAACTGGACGTTCCATCTTAGGATGGCGTGAAATCGAGGAACTTGAAGAAACTCTAGGAAAAATTCTCAGCATCCAACTAGACCAAGCCCTAAATGGCCTTAGCGATGAGAAGAAAGTTAGCCTCCTAACATGTCACCCCACATGGTTCGTTAAATACTGCTTTAAGCTTCTTGGAAGGGGTGAAGCAATAAAACTACTAGAGAAATCTATGGATGCCCCCCCAACTTACATAAGAATAAACACATTAAAAGCCTCTGAAGAGAAGATCCTAAAAGAGATGGAGAGTGAGGGTATTACCCTTGAGAAGGTTAACGGACTGAGGCATACTTATATGGTTGTTAAAAGCGAGAAACCGCTGTCAAGGATTAAAAGCTTTAAAAAAGGCCTATTTTATGTCCAGGATAAGGCAAGTTGCCTAGCAGCAGAAGTAGCTAATCCAAAGCCTGGAATGACCATACTAGATGTTTGCGCTGCTCCCGGAGCAAAAACCACATATCTAGCCCAACTTATGGAAAATAAGGGTAAAATTTACTCCATAGACTACTCAAAGCGTAGAATGAAAGTTTGGAGAAATGAGGTTAATCGTATGGGTGTGAAGATCGCTGTGCCAATCCTAGCTGATGCATGTAAACCTCTACCATTAACCGAGCTTGCAGACCTAGTTGTCCTTGATCCACCATGCACAAGCACAGGGGTTTTCAGTAAGGCTCCATCCACAAAATGGAGGTTAACAAAGCGTTCTCCACTTGGTATGGCTGAACTTCAGTGGAGGATGCTTGATGTCTGTAGCGGCCACGTTAGGGAAGGAGGCTTCCTCATTTACTCAACATGTAGCATAACCCTTGAGGAGAACGAGGTTTTAATTGAGAGGTTTTTAAGGTGGCATCCGGAGTTTAAGCTTGTGGAGGCTTCACCTAGGATAGGTCTCCCCGGCTTTCGTGGATTAAAAGAGTGTCAAAGGCTTTTTCCACACATCCATAACTGTAACGGCTTCTTCGTAGCAAAGCTCCAAAAACAGTAATTTTCTTAATGCTAGCTTTGAGCCCTATCAATGTAACATAAAGTTTCAAAGATTATTTTAGCCGCTTGTATGGCTGTAACCCCCTGATCGTAGTGAGGTGTAACCTCAACTAGATCCAGCGCCACCACCCTGCCGTCGCAGACGCCATGCAAAATTTCTAGAAGTAGATGGGTGGATAAGCCCTCAGGTTCAGGATTTTGGACAGCCGGGGCAAAGGCTGGGTCTAGAACGTCCATGTCTATGGTTAGGTATATTTTTTCACAGCTGGATGTGGCTTCAGTTATTCTTTTGATAGCCTCTTTAACACCGTTTCTCAAAATATCGCTTGATGTTATGAATGTTATGTTTGACTTCTTTGCATAACTTAATTCTTCTTTACAGACAGCCCTAGTTCCAACCTCTATGATTGTTGGTTTAAGCTCTTCCCTAACTCTACGCATAAAGGTTGTGTGGGAAGTTTTCATACCCATATATTTGTCACGTAGATCTAGGTGTGCATCAAAGCTCAAAACAGCTGTCTCAACTCCAGAGCCTACTCCCCGTAACGCTCCAAGGGTTATTGTGTGCTCTCCACCAACTAGGACAGGTGTTTTTCCATCCTCCAGTAACTCCCTCACCACAAGCTCCAGCCTATAGAGGGTTTCATCGATGTTTCCAGAGGTGTGTAGGTCACCTAGGTCATGGATTTTTATATCCTCGATGTCTAGGGATGAACGGAAGCTGTAGGTTTCAATGTTGAGGGAGGCTTCCCGTATTGCTGTAGGTGCAAATCTAGACCCGGTTCTAAAGGTGCTTGTTGAGTCAAAGGGGACACCCAACACAATATATTTTGCTTCATCGAATGGTTTTTGGAATCCGCTGAAGACTAGTTGATGAGATGAGAAGAATTCACGGTATCCCATCTAAACATTCTCCAAACTTTTTTGGTTATCTGCTAGGCTTTTATTTCTAGCGAAACTGATTTATTATCTTATGCCTAATTCATGCTTTGTAAGGTGAGGGAATGAGGCCTAAACCTAAATTGAAAGTTAAGCGACCTATTCTTCTCCTTTCAGTCTTCTATTTGGTTGCTGGTTTAATTGAGGTTTCAACTCTCTTCATGGATTTTAGGCTTCTTCATGTAGGTCTCCTAGCAATTTTAAGTTTCATGATAGCTTACGGCTTAATTAGAATGAAAAGGTGGTCTATTTGGCTTATGGTTGCCTTCCTCTTCCTAGCGCTAACCTTCAGCATATCATCTTTATATGCTTCAGTCTCCATTTACAGCTTCTACCCAAACCTAGGGATTCTCCTCTTCCACATTTCATTAATCCTATACATGCTCCTATGCCTTTTTTCAACAGCATATGTGCTTTCGAGAAGGATGGAATTCCATTGAATGGAGTTACCTAACCTTCTCGTAGTTACCTCCCCATCTGCCGAGGAGAACTCTAAAAGTTCCCATAAACCATGTGAAATATAGCTTAAGTCTACCCCACTTCCTAATTCTCCTAGGACTTTCAACAACACTTACTCCTAAAAGGAAAACAAATTTTCCAAATTTCCTAGCTCTCCTAACCAAGTCCTGCTCTTCAGCAACAGCAATTTTCGGGTTAAACCCTCCAATCTTATTAAAGATGCTTCTCTTCACAAACATACAATTTCCATGGGCCCCTCCAATTTTGAAAATGGAACATATGAAAGTTGATAGATTTACGAATTCATAGAGCAGTCTATCTAAGATATTTCCTCCCTTAGGAATCTTCCTACAACTTCCACCTACAACCCTATCGTTATCTGCTAACTCTAGAAATTTTTCAAGAACTTTTGGAGGTATGTAGGTGTCTGCATCCACAAAGAGTAGGAAGTCACCGATTGCATGTTTTGCTCCTTGATTTCTTGCATCTGCAGCAGATATGTCTTTGCAGGAAATGACCTTATCTGCGAATTTCTTTGCTATCTTTAGGGTTTCATCTTGGCTTCCACC
>QMLA01000177.1 GCA_003646585.1 Deltaproteobacteria bacterium
CAGAAGAAAGAGGGGGTTATGAAGGAAAGAGGTGAGATGACTTGACACTTGACAGGGCACACGCTTTCAGAGATGTACCGAGCCCCGACAAGGTCTTGACTGTTTGTAAGGGGAAGGGTATCCTTTTATTGAAACGCGGGGTGGAGCAGCCTGGTAGCTCGTCGGGCTCATAACCCGGAGGTCGCAGGTTCAAATCCTGCCCCCGCTACCAAGCCTTACAATTCAAATCCCCGCTCCTTCAGGAATTCGAGAAAGACCTCTACTACCTTGGGATCGAACTGAGTTCCCGAACCCCTTTTGATCTCCTCGAGGGCCCTTTCCCGGGATAAGGCGGGGCGATAGGGGCGATCGTGGGTCATGGCGTCCCAGGCATCCACCACCGCGAAGATTCGGGCTGCCAGGGGGATTTCTTCTCCCTTCAATCCCCGCGGATACCCCTTTCCATCCCACCTCTCGTGGTGACAGTAGGGGATGTCCAGGGCGGGTCTCAGGTAGGAGATGGGGTAAAGCATCTGGTAGGCATATTCGGGGTGTTTCTTCATGATCTCCCATTCCTGAGGGGTGAGCTTTGCGGGTTTCAGGAGTATGCTGTCGGGAATGGCCATCTTTCCCACATCGTGCAGCAGGGCACCGCGCCTCACGTGTATGATCTCCTCTTCTCCTATTCCCAACCTCCTGGCCAGTTCCACCGTGAGGTCGGTGACCCTCTGAGAATGCCCCTCGGTCTCTAGGTCCCTCAACTCCAAGGCCCTGGCCCATCCCTCGATGGTGGCATCGTAAGCGATCCGAAGCTCGGTATTGGCCCTTTCCAGGTTGGAAAACAGCCTGGCGTTGTCCACGGCGATGGAGGCCTGCATCGCGAGGGATTCCAGAAAATTCACCCATTCCTTGTCAAAGTCCAGGGACGAGCGATGAAAGATCCCGAGGACCCCCAAGAGCCCTCCCTTTGCCACCATGGGCAGGGCCCCATAGCTGATGAAGTCCTCCTCCTCGAGGAGGGCCCTTTCGTCCTCGTTTAGGTCCTTACAGCTTCTCGCGTCGCGCACCATCACCGGATGGCGTTCGAGGGCTGCCTCCCCAACCACCCCTTCACCCGGTTTGAACCGGAGCACTTCAATTCTGTTGCCCCTGAATCCCCTTCCGAGCGAATATGTCAGGGTTGTGGATCCCTGATCGTAGGAAAAAACACAGGTTGCATCCACGTCAAGCTGTACACTCACCTCATTAAGCAGCACCTTCAGGGTCACCCTCGGATCGAGGTTCGAGGTTATGGCGAGGTCGATGTCGTGGAGGGCCTGGAGCCTCCTCAGGCGCTTGTTGGCCTCCGAAAGCAGAAAGGCATTTTCGAGGGCCGCTGAAGCCTGGTTGGAGAGGGCCGAGAAGGTCCGCAACCATTCGGACCCGAAGAAGCCCAGGGATTCGCTGTAAAGATTCAGCGCTCCATAGGGGCGTCCCTGCACCATTACGGGGAAGGCCGCGCTTGAACGAAAGCCAAAGGCCTCCGCAGTAGAACGCCAGGGGGCAAAGACCGGATCGGACAGGATATCGTCAATAATCACCGGTGCCCCTCCCCTTATGGCCCGGCCTGTGGGACCCTGCCCCTCAGGGGTTTCATCCCACCTGACCCTTATCTGCCGCGGATAGGGGTGGTCGGGAGGGTACTGGGCGAGGACCTCCACCTGGCCATCGGGCTCCGCCTTTCCAAACCAGGCGAGGCTGACCCCCAAGTACTCGACGCACATCTGCACGAAATGGTTCGCTATGGTCTCCTCATCGAGCCTCTCCATCAGCTTCCTAGAACCTTCGTAAAGGGCCATGAGCATGTTGAGCTGGCGCTGTATCCGCTCCTCGGCCTCCTTCTTTTGGGCTTCAGCCCGCAGGGCAAAGAGCCTGTTGGTCAGAATCCTCGAGAAATAGTTCAATATCTGCCTTTCCCGCTCGCCGATGGGCACCCCCCTCTCCATGAGGATCAGCACGAAATTGCCCTCCCTCTCCAGCGAGAAGGAAAAGCCATTGGGGTCGGCAAGCCGGAGTCGAGCCTCTTTTAAGTCCTTTACACCCCAGAGTTTAAGGGGGGAGGGTCTCTCGCGGGGTCCCATGGCTACGGCAAAACAGCGGATCCCGAAGAGCCTGACGGCCTTCTCCAGGGCCTCATTTAGGAGCTTTTCCTCCGATTCGCAGAAACTAAGCCAGGCTATCTCGTAAAGGACCGAGATTTCCGACAGCAGGAGATCTTCCTTCGTGCTCATCCCTCCGAGATCCCTTGGGGTTCCTTCCCCGCTACAGCGACAAGGACCGTCTTGTTGTGAAAGAGCGGCGCGTCGAAGAAGCTGCCCACCTCCCCGAAGGTCAAGATCCCCATCGTCGGGAGACCCGCACCGAGGACCTGCCCGATGGCCCCAAGCTCTCCCTGGAAGGCTTCTCCCATCAGGAGGTATCTGGAGATGCAATCAAAGACCATCACAAACAGGGGGCCCCTAACCTGCCCCAGGGCCCTCTCGGCCACCACCTTGGCCGTTTGGATGAGGTCCTGGGGTTCGCAGCTCATGATGTAACCAACGGCCCTTTCGGGGACCTCTGACACGAACTCGATGCTCCCATCGGGATGGGCGAGGAGGGGATCCCTGATGAGGAAATTGCCCGAAAGATCTGGAAAGCCCAGGGGGTGGCGCATAGCGAACTGGGCGAAGTTCTCCATTGAGATGCCCCCGAGGTGTCTGGAATAAGCCGTGAAGGCATTCTCCCCGTTTATCTCGAAGACCCTCTTGCCCTGAGCACGGGTTATGACCAGGATGTCTCCTATGGGCTTCCACCCGTGTCCGATGGCCAGCCCTACAGGGAGCCCATCCAGAAGGGCTGCTGCCATGGCATCGCTCAAAACCCCCTTTTCGGTGAACTGATAGGTCCTGAAGAACTTCAGGTTATCTCCGGCCCCACCTCCCACAAAGCGAAATCGCGGCCCCATCACCTCGTAGAGGCCCCTTATGGCTTCAGCCACATTTGTGCTGAATCCATCGGGAAAGACGAAGACGGTGCCCTTATCAATGCCGCTTCCAAGCAACTCCTCCCCCACGAGCCTGCCGGTCCGCCTCGGGTCCCTGCTCAGCTCCCCCTTAAGGGAGGTGGCCACCCTCAGGCCTTCTCCGGAGAGGGTGAGCACCGCCACCGCCTGGGTGAGTACCTCCCCTCCCACAATGAGTCCTCCGCAACAAAACCCCGCAATCCTGGAATCCCCAACCCTCGCCCGGACCTCCCTGAGGACCTCCTCGTGGTCATAGGAATCGCTGGTGAAGAGGAAGGTCAGAACCGGTTCCCCCGACCCCTCCAGGGCCTGAGCCAGGGCCTCCTCAACCGCCCTCTGCCCCTCCTTCTGGG